>DASRTX010000291.1:0-3250 GCA_035655715.1 Myxococcales bacterium
CGAAGAAGCCGGGCTGGACCTCGTTGAGACGGCCGTTGCCGTGGAACTTGGTCCAGTAGTGGTACATCTCCGTCAGGCGATAGGTGGTGCAGACGACGGGGAAGTCGGCTGCGGTCCCGTACTTGTCCTTGTCGGACGCAAACCGCACGCCGACCGGGCTCGAGGTCACCTTGGGATGGAGCGCGTTGTCGCCGGCGGCCTCCATGGCCTCGTAGTGCTCGGGGAACGGTCCGTCGTTGAGCGCCGGCGCATAGAGGCGGGCAACGCCTTCCGGCAGCATGATGAAGGCGCCGAACTGGCCCGGCGGTGAATCGGGCTTGAAGTCGGGAACGTCCCCGACCCACTTCTCGCCGTTCCAGACGATGCCTGGCCGCGACGGATCCCACGGCTTGCCGTCCGCGTCAGCGGAGGCGCGGTTGTACATGATGCGCCGGTTGGCCGGCCAGGAGAAGCCCCACTCGTGGAACATGCCGAGGCCGGTCGGGTCCGCGTTGTTGCGGCGCTTGGCGTTGTTTCCCGCCGCCGAGTAGACGCCGGTGTGCAGCCAGTTGCCGCACAGGGTGCTGCCGTCGTCCATCAGCTGCCCGAACGAGTCGAGCTGCTGCCCCGCGGCCCTCACCAGCTTGCCGTCCTTGTCCTTGATGTCGGTGATGGCCTTGCCGTTGATCTCCTTCAGCACCTCGTCGAGATCCGGGTTGATCGGGTTCGTGTAGTTCCAGGTGACGTTGAGCACCTGCTCGGGAAGCGCGCCGCCCTCCTTGCGGTACAGCTCGCGGACGGCGAGGAAGATCCGGCTGACGATCTCCTGGTCCGTCTTCGACTGCCCCGGCGGATCGATCGCCTTCCACTTCCACTGCATCCAGCGGGCGGAGTTGGTGAAGGTCCCGTCCTTCTCGCAGAAGCCCGACGCCGGCAGCAGGTACACCTCGGTGGGAATGCTCTTCGCGTCCGGCGTCTGGTACTGGTCCTTCGGCGCCTTCCAGAAAGCGGCGGTCTCGATCTCGACGTTGTCGACCACCACCATCCACTTCAGCTTGGCGAGCGCGTTGATCATCTTCGAGCTGTTGGGGCCGATGCTGACCGGATTCATGCCGAAGGTGATGAAGCCTTCCGGCCCCGGTTCGGTGCCGCCCGCGCGCTGCGAGTTGCCGCGGTACATGTCGTCGAAGATGTACATCCAGGAGTAGTTGCCATCGACCTTGGGCAGCCAGTCGTAGCCGAAGTCGTTCTCCTTGGTGGCGTGCTTGCCGTAGGTGGCCTTGAGCAGCGAGACCATGAACTTGGGATAGTTCTGCCAGTAGTTCATCGAGTTCCACGCCTCGCGGTTCAGCGTGGTGGGCGGCCCCTTCTCCAGATACTCCTTGAGGTTGGTGTTCGCTCCCGTCGGCGTCTTCACGTAGCCCGGCAGGATCTCGAAGGTGCCCGCCATGTCGGTGGCGCCCTGGATGTTGGAGTGCCCGCGCAGCGCGTTGACGCCGCCGCCCGGACGGCCCACGTTCCCGAGGATGAGCTGCAGCGTCGCGGCGGCGCGGATGATCTGCACGCCCACCGAGTGCTGCGTCCACCCCAGCGCGTACATGATGGTGCCGGCCTTGGCTGCGTTGCCGGTGGAGGTGACGATCTCGGCCACCTTCAGGAACTGGTCCTTGGGAGTGCCGCAGATCCTCTCCACCATCTCCGGCGTGTAGCGGTCGACGTGCTTCTTGAGGAGCTGGAACACGCAGCGCGGGTTCTTCATCTCCGGGTCGACCATGTACGCCTTGGTCTTTGGATCCGCCTCGTACTGCCACGCCGCCTTGTCGTACTCGCCCTTGGCGGCGTCGAAGCCGCTGAAGAGTCCGTCGGTGAAGTCGTACTTGTCGTTGATGACGTAGGTGGCGTTGGTGTGGACCTTGACGTAGTCCTCGTGGAAGCGGCCGGTGGTCAGCGCGTATCGGATGATGCCGTTCAGGAAGGCGATGTCGGTGCCCGGGCGGAGGGGCGCGTAGAGATCGCTCACCGCCGAGGTGCGCGTGTAGCGCGGATCGACCGAGACCAGCTTGGCGTTGCGGTTCTTCTTGGCCTCGATGGCCCACTTGAAGCCGCAGGGATGGTTCTCGGCGGCGTTGCTGCCCATGATCAGGACGACGTCGGCGTTCTTGATGTCGACCCAGCCGTTGGTCATCGCCCCGCGGCCGAACGTGGCGGCCAAACTGGCCACCGTAGGACCGTGTCAAACTCTCGCTTGTGAGTCGCGGTACGGGATCCCGACCGCGGTGATGAACTTCCACTGCAGCCAGTTGAACTCGTTGGTGTCGGTGCAGCCGCCGATCATCGCCATGCCCGGCGTGCGGTTGACCACCTGGCCCTTGGCGTTCTTGGCCACGAAGGTGCGGTCGCGCGTGTCTTTGATGTGGCGCGCGATGCCCTTGATGGCCTCGTCCCAGGAGATCTCCTCCCAGTGGTCGGAGCCTGGGCGGCGCACCTTGGGCACGGTCAGCCGGTTGGGGTTGTTGATGTCGTCCCGGAGGGTCGCGCCCTTGGGGCAGAGCGTGCCGCGGTTGATGGGGTGGTCGGGATCGCCCTCGACGTGCACCACCGCCGGTTTCACGTTCTTGGCCTTGTCGCCGAGCGTGTGGATGATCACGCCGCACGACACCGCGCAGTAGGGACAGGTGCTTCGTGTCTCGGTGGTCCGGGCGATCTTCAACTCGCGCATCTCGGCGCGCGCCGACTTCAGATCGAAGCCCAGGGCGACTGCTGCTCCGCCTACCGCTGCTGCCGAACCCTTCAGGAAGGTCCTGCGCTTCACGGGCGGCTCCTTTTTCTGGTCGATAAAACGCGCACAGGTTGCTGCGGCGGCGCAAGCTTGTCAATACGTACGAATTTTGTTCGTGAGGCGGTACACGCGCAGCGGGCAGCCGCCGCGCTACCCAAGACCCCGGTCTTATCGAAAGTGAACGCGGTTAGCGCATTGCGTTAGGCCGGCTCGGACGACATGCTGGTGATCCTCTTCGCCGCCCTGCTCGCCAGCTACCTGCCGGCGTGGCGGGCCAGCCGCGTGGATCCCATGGTGGCGCTCCGCGCGGATTAGTCGCCAATGCTGTTTTAGCGGCCTGCACCGCTCGGCGACGTAGGACAGTGTAGCCCTCCAAGGGACATCTTCTAGGGCGGGCTCCGCGCCCGGGGTATCCCGTCGGGGGCGCGGGGCGAGAGCGTCCCCGTGGGCGCTCGCGAACACGCTTCATGTCGGGCCGCGGACGGCCCGACG
>DASRTX010000292.1:0-3226 GCA_035655715.1 Myxococcales bacterium
TCGCAGGCCATCCAGCTCCTCGACCGGCACGCGCGGTGGAAGGGGTCCGAGCCGGCTGCCGCGCCCGCCGCCCCCCCGCCGCAACCAGCGGAGCACAAATGAGCCCGCTGGAGATGCTGCTGATGGAACTGGCCGGTTCCATTCCCGACGGGGCGGGCAGCGCCGCCGAAGGCGTCCGCGTGGAGGTGGGCTCGGCGGAGCTCTCGCTGCCCATCGAATCGCGGTTGGGCCAGGACGGAGCCCTCTACGCCTGCACGCCGCGCGGCCGCCAGGCCACTGGCTTCGATGCGCCGCTGGGGCGCCTGCGCATCTCGCTGCTGCGGGGAGCCCCCTGATGCCGCTCACCGGTCCCAGGAGCGGGAACGCCTTTCCCGTGGAGGACTTCCTCCAGGCGCTCACCGCCCAGCTCGACCGCGCGCAGGACACGCTCGCGCTCAAGGTGCGCGCCGGCCGCCCGCTGACCTGGGCGCTCAAGGACCTGAGCATCGACCTGCACGTGTTCGTCGAGGTGGACGGCGGCGGGAGGGTGCTGATGCGGAGCGCCGGCGCCAACGAGGAGGGCGCGAGCGTGGTGCACCTGAGCCTCGCGGCCATCACCCGGCCGATGGTGGAGGAGAACACGCTCTCGCTGCGCGACGAGACCGACCCGCGCACCATCGACGAGCTGCGCGGTCATATGGACGACGACGACCGCCGCAGGCTCGACATGGTGGGTATCCGCACCGTGGGGCAGCTCCGGCGGCTCACCAGCGAGACCACCCCCGCCGCGGTGGAGGCCACCATCGGCCTCCCCGTCGACCGGCTGCGCGCGCTGCTCGAGCAGGCGGCGCGCCCGGCGGTCACCGGGCACGAGGTGCTGCGGCGTGACGGCGGACCGCTCTTGCGAATCCAGGGCGTGAACCTGAGCGACGGCGGCTCGATACCCGAGGTGCGGCTGGCGGGCGAACTGGTGGAAGTGCTGGAGGTCAAGCCGCAGCAGCTGGTGGTGCGGCCGCGCGGCAACCAGGACGAAGGGCCCATCGAGGTGCGCGTGGGCGGAGACCGGGCCACCGGCTGGTTCCGCATCGCCGGCGGCAATCGCAATGGCAACGTCAATGGCAATGGCAACGGCCACACACCCGCGCCGGAGGTCGCATGAGCCACACCCGGCCGTGGCAGCCCGAATCCACCCGCACGCCCTTGCGCGGCCGGCTGCTGGTGCGCCTGCGCGACGACGAGGCGCGGCCGGCCATTCCGGCGCGCGTGGATGTTGCGGCGGGCTTGGCTACCCCGGGCGCGGCCACCGGCTGGGACAAGTTCGACGCCGCGGTGAAGCGCCACTCGCCGTGGATGCAGATCACCCGCGCGTATCACGCGAAGAGCTCGATGGGCAGGCCCGGCCGGCGTCACCTGGGCTACGACCCACTGGAGCGGGAGCTGGGGTTCGGGCGGACCTTCCGGGTCAAGGTTCACCCCGGCGCAAGCGTGCTGCACCTGGCCGACGATCTGCGCTCGCTCGACGGCGTGGAGCTGGCCTCGCCCGTCTACCTCAGCCAGACTCCCTTCGCGGTTGCCTCGGCGGTGAAGGCCGAGCACGGCTATGCGCAGAAGATGGTGCGCGCCGCGGAGGCCCTGCGAATCGAGCCCGGAGACTCGGCGCTGATCATCGGCATCGTCGACAGCGGCGTGGCGCTGGACCACCCGGAGCTCTCGGGAAAGCTGCGCACCGGCACCAGCACCGTGCACATCGCGCCGGACGGCCTGCCCAGCGATTTCAAGCTTGCCGGCGACTCCGACGGCCCGCGGCCGCTCGATCGCATCGGCCACGGCACCTCCTGCGCCAGCATCATCGCCGCGCGCGGGCTGCAGATGCCGCCGGGGCTGGCGGGCGTGGCGCTGGCGCTGCCCATCCGGGCGCTGGCGGCGAGCTACGTGCCCGGCTCGAAGTCGCTCTCTGCGGTGGGCCGCAGCGACGACATCGACCTGGGCGTGAAGACCGCCGTCGACCTGGGCGCGCGCGTGGTGAACCTCTCGTTCGGAACGCCGGGCTCCGCGCTGCGCGCCGACGATCCGCTGCCACACGTCGACGTGGTCCAGTACGCGCTGCGCCGCGACTGCGTGCTGGTGGCCGCCTCGGGCAACGGCGGCGACGACGTCCCGTTCTACCCGGCGGCGCTGCCCGGCGTGATCGCGGTGGGCGCGTGCGGCGCCGACGGGCGCCCCGCCCATTTCAGCTCCCGCGGCAAGCACGTGGCGCTCTGCGCGCCGGGAGAGGGAATCCCTGCCGCCGTCCTCACCGGGTACGGGCAGGTCTCCGGCACCTCGTTTGCCGCCCCCTTCGTGGCCGCTGCCGCCGCGCTGCTGATCGCGCGCGCGTCCAGGGAAGGCATTCCCATCTCCGCCTTCAACGTGCGGAGCCTGCTGATCGACGGCGCGGTGCCCTTCGCGGGCGGCGCCGACTCCACCGGCTGCGGAGCGGGGATCCTCGATTGCGTGGGCTCCTTGAAGGCCCTCGACTCCGTGCTCGACGACTCCCTCAACCAGGAGAGGGAGGGCAACAAAAGCTTCGCGGGCGCCCTGGTGCACCGCCGTCGGACGGACGCCTGGGCCGCTCCACAACCTTCAGGAGGTTAGACAGTCATGGCCATCGAATGCACGTATTACCCGGACATCTTCAAGCCGTATCCGCAGGGCGTGAGCGCGCGGTCGAAGCAGGACATCGACGACTTCAACAAGGGCCGCATTCCCTTCTACAACGCGGTCCGGTTCCTGCTTGTCAACCGCTTCGCCTTCAACGAGCCCATTCCGCCGGCGCCGGCCATCCCGCCGGCGGGCGACACGCTGCCGGACATCCTGACGAGCGTGAGCGAGGGAGGGCGCGTCTACTTCGTCTCGGTCGCGGGCATCCTCATCTCGCAGGGCTTCACCGAGCCGCTGCTGGGCAAGCCGCGCTCGGCGCTGGGTCCGGAGGACAAGGTCTTCGAGAGCGACGTGATCTACGAGCGGCGCGTCAAGGCGTTCAAGGCAGACCCGGCCAACAAGAGCAAGGACATCCCGGCGCGCGAGTCCCTCGACGTGGGCCGCGCCTTCGTGGAACAGACGGTGTCCGCCGTCAAGGAGTTCCAGAGCGACGACGCGATGTTCGTGGCCGTCTACGAGGCCCTCAAGAAGGAGGGCACGGTGGTCGACGCCGCCGCTGGCAAGACCACCTTCACCATCCTCGCGCGCCAGGTGGCGGAAGTCAGCG
>DASRTX010000293.1:0-11037 GCA_035655715.1 Myxococcales bacterium
CTGCCCAAGGCCGTGGTGCAGAAAGTGGAGCAGACCCTGAAGGGAATGACCGTGAATGGAAAGCCAATCCTCGCTTCCAGCCACTGAGGTGGCGGTGCGTCAGCCGGGGCGCCCGGATGTGGACGCCCCGGCTTCCGCCAACCTGCCTGACCGCGCCTGGGCGGTGCTGCTGATCGCGCTCGGTCTTGGCGTCCTGCTCGTCGCCGGGCTGATCCTGGCGGAACTCTGGCGCATTGGTGGGCCGGCCCTGGCCCACACCGGGGTGAAGGACTTCGTCACCCGCACCACCTGGGACCCCACTCGCGACCTGTTCGGCGCCGCGCCGTACATCTACGGAACGCTGGTGACGAGCGCGGTGGCGCTGGTGCTGGCGGTGCCGGTTTCGCTGGGCCTGGCGCTCTTTCTCACCGAGATGGCGCCGCCGGCGCTGCGGTCGATCGTCTCCTTTCCCATTTCGCTGCTTGCCGGCATCCCCAGCGTGGTCTACGGACTGTGGGGCCTGTTCGTGCTGGTCCCGCTGTTGCGCAATCCGGTGGAGCCGTTCCTGGCGCGGACGCTGGGCTTCCTGCCACTCTTCCAAGGCGCTCCCATCGGGCTCGGCTACCTGGCCGCCGGCGTGGTGCTGGCGATCATGATCCTGCCCACCATCACCTCCATCGCAATCGAGGTGCTGCAGATCGTGCCCGGCTCGCTGCGGGAGGCAGCACTGGCTCTTGGCGCCACACGCTGGGAAGCGATCTGCACCGCGGTGTTGCCTTATTCGCGCGCCGGCATCGTCGGGGCCACCATGCTGGGCCTCGGCCGCGCGCTGGGCGAGACCATGGCGGTGACCATGGTGATCGGAAACTCTCCCACCATCCGCGCCTCGCTCTTCGCTCCTGGGTACTCGCTGCCGGCGGTCATCGCCAACGAGTTCGCCGAAGCGAGCGGCGATCTGCACACCGGCGCGCTGGCGGCGCTGGGCCTGTTGCTCTTCGCCGTGACGGTGCTGCTCAACGTGGTGGCGCGGCTGCTGGTGCGTCTCTCGCGGCGCGGTCCCGCGCGGGTGGCCGCATGAGGCGCCGGATCACCAACTGGGTGATGACCGGCCTCTGCGGCCTGGCGCTCCTGGTCGCGCTCGTCCCGCTGGTGTCCTTGCTGTGGCTGGTGATCTCGCACGGCCTCGCCGGACTCTCGCTCGATTTCTTCACCGCGGTCCCCGCGCCGGTGGGCGAGACCGGCGGCGGGGTGGGGAACGCCATCGTCGGAACGCTCTACATCGTCGGCATCGCCTGCGCGGTGGGCGTGCCGCTGGGGGTGGGGGCCGGCGTGTACCTGGCCGAGCGCGGCGACACGCGACTCGGGGACGCCGTGCGCTTCACCGCGGAGGTGCTCTCCGGCGTCCCCTCCATCGTGGTGGGGATCGTCGCCTACGGCCTGGTGGTCCTGTCCATGCGGCGCTTTTCCGCGCTGGCCGGTGGGATGGCGCTGGCGGTGCTGATGGTGCCGACGCTGGCGCGCAGCACCGAGGAGTTGGTCCGGCTGGTGCCCGGGACATTGCGCGAGGCATCTCTCGCGCTGGGAGTTTCGCAATGGAGAACTTCGCTGAAGGTCGTCCTCCGGACCGCGCTGGGGGGAATCATGACGGCAATCCTCCTGGCAGTGGCCCGGGCGGCGGGGGAGACGGCCCCGCTGCTCTTCACCTCGCTGAACAACCAGTACTGGAACTGGCGCGCCGACCAGCCCACCGCGTCGCTCACGGTCCAGATCTTCAACTACGCGGTCGCGCCCTACCAGGACTGGCACGACAAGGCCTGGAGCGCGGCGCTGGTTCTGTTGTTGCTGGTGGGAGCGCTGTCGCTGGCAGGAAGGCTGGCCTCCCGGAGCCGGCTGCGATGATCGCGGACAACAAGATCGAGGTGCGCGGGCTCGACGCCTGGTTCCGGGGAACGCACGCGCTGCGCGACGTCTCGCTCAGCGTGCCGCGGAACACGGTGCTGGCCATCATCGGTCCCAGCGGCTGCGGCAAGAGCACCTTCGTGCGCTGCATCAATCGCATGCACGAGCTGGTGCCGGGCGCGCGGCAAGCGGGCAAGGTGCTGGTGGACGGGCAGGACCTGCATGCGCGGCGCGTGGACCCGGTGGACCTGCGCCGCCGCGTCGGCATGGTGTTCCAGCGGCCCAATCCCTTCCCCACGCTCTCCATCCAGGACAACGTGGTGGCGGGCCTCAAGCTCAACGGCATCCGCGGCAACTCCGCGGAGCTGGTGGAGAAGAGCCTGCGCCAGGCGGCGCTCTGGGACGAAGTGAAGGACCGCTTGCAGCACAGCGCGCTCTCGCTCTCGGGCGGCCAGCAGCAGCGCCTCTGCATCGCGCGAGCGCTGGCCATCGGGCCGGAGGTGCTCTTGATGGACGAGCCGGCCAGCGCGCTGGACCCCATCGCCACCGCCAAGATCGAGGAGCTGATCCACGAGCTGCGCGCCTCGCTCACCATCGTCATCGTCACCCACAACATGCAGCAGGCGGCGCGCGTCTCCGACGCCACCGCCTTCTTCTACCTCGGGGAGCTGGTCGAGCACGGCTCCACGGAACAGATCTTCACCAACCCCAAAGAGCCTCGGACCGAGGACTACGTGACCGGGAAGTTCGGATGAAGGCGCATACCGACAAGACGTACGACGCGCAGCTCGACGACCTGCGCAACAAGCTGCTCAGCCTGGGCGGCAAGGTGGAGACCGGGATCGCCACCAGCATGCGCGCGCTCCAGGAACGCGACTCCAAGCTGGCCGAGCAGGTGATCGCCTCCGATCGCGAGGTGAACCGGCTCGAGGTGGAGATCGACGAGGCCTGCAGGCGCCTGCTGGTCTTGCGCCAGCCCGCTGCCAGCGACCTGCGCTTCATCACCACCGCGCTGAAGATCGTGGTGGACCTGGAGCGCATCGGCGATCTGGCGGTGAACGTGGCCGAGCGCGCCATCGATCTCAACCAGAGCCCGCCGCTGCGGCCGGTGCACGACCTCACCAAGCTGGCCCAGCTCTGCCAGCAGCAAGTGCGCGCGGCGCTGGACGCCTTCGTTGACGGCGATCCCACGCGGGCGGAGGCGGTGATCCAGCACGACGAGCTGGTCGATTCCATCTACCACAACCTCTTCAACGAGCTGCTGGCACTGATGATGGAGGATCCGCGCAACATCCGCCGCGCCAACAGCCTGCTCTTCGTGGCCAAGCACCTGGAGCGGCTGGCCGACCACGCCACCAACGTGGCCGAGATGGTCATCTACATGGTGCGGGGAACCGACGTGCGCCATCCCGGCAGCCGCGCCTCCAAGAGCGTTCCGCCGGCCTGAAGGGTGCGCGCGCGGCGACGTTCGCGTGACGTTTGCGCAACGGCTGAGACGAAGAATTCACAGGCCGGAAACGGCGGCTCCACGCCGCTGCGCGACCATGGACACCCACGGAGGTCCCATGGTTCGCCTGGTGCTCGCGCTCGACGAAGCCATCTTGCTCGGCATCGGACGCTGGCGCTCCGCCGGCGTGACGATGCTGATGAGGCTGTTCACCCGGCTCGGCGACGCGCTGAGCTGGATCTTCGCCGCGCTGGTCCTGATGGCCGCGGGCGGCGACGCCGCGCGCACCGGGCTCCGACTCGGCATCGCCGCTGGAATGGCAGCGCTGGTCGCGCAGGCGTTGAAGCGCTTGTGGCGGAGGGCGCGTCCCACCGACGGCATCCTGGGATTCACGGCCCTGGCTGAGAACCCGGACGCGTTCTCCTTTCCTTCCGGCCACGCCGCCGCCGCCTTCGCGGTCGCGCTGGCGATGGCGGGGCTGGTCCCGGGCGGGCCTGCGTTCGTGGGGCTCGCCTTCGCCATCGGGCTGTCGCGCGTGTACCTGGGCGCGCACTACCCGCTCGACGTCGCTACCGGCGCCTGCATCGGCCTCCTCTGTGGCGGCGCCGCGCGGATGGTGCTGTGACGGCGGCCGCGCTGCTCTGCCTGGCGGTCGCGGCCCTGCTCCTCGCGGGGCTGCAGGCGGCTTGCTTGCGGCGCTGCCTGCGCGAGACCGGCAGCGAGCCGCGCTCCTTTCCCTTCATCTCCATCTTGAAGCCGCTCTGCGGCATCGACGACGTCCTCTGGAGCAACCTCCGCTCGTTCACGCGCCTGCGCTATCCAGCCTACGAGATCCTGCTCGGCGTGAAGGACAGCCGGGACCCGGCCCATGCGCTGGCCCTCCGCGCGGCGGCACGCTGGCCTGGGCTGGTGCGCATCGTCGTGCAGCGAACCGCGCCCGGGCTCAATCCCAAGGTGAACCAGCTGATCGGCCTGGCAGCGGCGGCGCGCGGCGAGCTGCTGGTGATCAGCGACTCGAACGTGCGCGTGCGGCGCGACTACCTGCGCGGGATCGCCGCGGCCTTCGAGGATCCGCGCGTCGCGCTGGCCACACATCCGGTGGCCGGCATCGGCGAGCGATCCGCCGGCGCGCTCTTCGACAACCTGACCCTATGCGGGTCGGTGGCGGCAGGGGTGGTGTCCGCCAAGCGGATCGCCGGAAGGGACGTGGTGGTGGGGAAGTCGATGGCGCTGCGGCGGAGCGATCTGTGCGCGCTGGGCGGGTTCGAGCGCCTCAAAGACGTGCTGGCGGAGGACTTCCTCTCCGGCCGCATCGTCACCGAAAAGCTGGGCAAGCGGGTCGCGCTGGTGCCGCAGCCTGTGTTCAACGTCTCGCGATCCCAGAGCGTGAGCGCCTTCTGGTCGCGCTATCTGCGCTGGAGCGTGATGCAGCGGAAGGCGGTGGGCAACCCGACCTACGCGGCGCAGATCCTGCTCCAACCGGTGGCCTTGGCCGCCGCCGCGGTGGCGGCGATGCCAGGCTGGCGAACGGCGCTGGCGCTCGCCGCCGTCGCGCTTGCCCGCGCGGCCGTCCACGAGTCCTGCGCGCGCATGCTCCGCGGCCGTGGATTCCGGGCCTGGGCCCTCTGCGCGCCGATCAGCGATCTGCTGGTGACGGCCGCCTGGGCAGTGGGCTTCTTGCGCAGTGAGATCAACTGGCGCGGGAACCGGCTCCGGGTGTGCGAAGGGACGCGACTCGAGCCCGTGATCCGGCAGCGGTTCGCGGAGATCGAGCCGCAGCCCGAGCCGGGATGACCGAGGAGATTCTCAGCCCACTCCCAGGCGCTGTGCGAGCTGGTTCACGGAGTCGCGGAACCCCTCCAGGCCCTCGGCGGCGTTCGCATCCAGGAGCGCCGACAGCGCGCGGCGCGCCTCGTCCTTGCGCCCCGCCCGGGCGAGCAGCACCGCGCGGCAGCGCTCGCGCATCGCCGAGAAGCCGGGCAGCTCCTCGCCGCTCTCCAGCGCGACGAGGAGCGCGGCCTCGTTGTCGAAGCGCGCCAGGAAGGGGAACACGCGCTCGCGCAGCAGCGACTCCACCTCCGCGGAGATCAGCCTCACGCTGACGTCGGGTTGCAGGCCCCACCAGAGGGGTTCCCCGTCGGGGTTCAGCTTGCCGATCTCCGCCTGCACCACCGGCTCGGCGCTCCCGGCGCTCTTCGGGAAGGGCTTGCCGGCGTAGGCCTCGTGGAAGGCGACCGAGGTGACGAAGACGTTGAAGGTGAAGCTGGCTTCGTCCGGCTTCTTCAGCTGGTTGGACTGGAAGCGGATCACGCGGGCCACGCCCCCGGACTGGGCGACGAAGTTGCGCGCCGACTTCTTGTAGCCGTTCTGCTGGAGCACGGGCGTGACCGCGGCGAGCACGGCGTCGAAGATCTGGGCGGGCGAGCTCACCGCGCCATCCTGCCATGCGCTCGGGCCCGGCGGGCGTGCCCCCGCCGCCCTTCCGTTGATCAGTGAAAGGCTCAGCCCATGCCGCGCAGCACGCGCTCGCGCAGCTGCTGCTCGCGCTTCTTCCCGCGCTCGACGGCTTTGAGGCGCTCGGCCTCGCGCGTCCGCGGCGGCCCGTGCGACTCCACGTGCTCGAAGAGGTGCAGCGTGATGGTGGTGATCTGATCCACGGCCTCCTCGCACAGCTCCCTGTTGGCCTTGGAGAACGATTTCAGCCCGGTGAGCTTGCGCACGTACTGCAGCGCCGAGGCGCGGACCTCCTCCTTGGTGGCGGGAGGCTGGAAATGGTGCAGCGTTTTGATGTTCCGGCACATGCCCCAAGTATAGCCCGGTCAACCCGGCTAGCGCCGCCGCTGCTTCTCTCCCAGCAGCTCGGCCTGCACCTGCGCGCAGCGCTCCTCCAGCGCGGCGATGACCGCGCGCACCCGGCCGGTGCGCTGGACGTCCTGGTGGACCACGAGGAAGAGATCGTCCACCTCCGGCGGGGCCGATGGCCAGACGCGGCGCAGCAAGGGATGCGCGTCGGCGACGCAGCAGATCAAGGTGCCGATGCCCAAGCCCAGCGCGGCGGCCTGGACCAGCGCGGCCAGGTTGTTGGCGCGCACCACCACGCGCCCGCCGGGGAGGCGACTTCGCCAGGAGCGGATTCCTTCCTCCATCTCCACCCTGTCGTGGCCTTCCAGCGACGCGCCTGCCGCCGGGGCCGGCCGCGAGGCCAGGTACTCCGGCGACGCGTAGGCGGCAAACGCCACCCGCGTGAGCCGCCGCGAGATCAGCGCGCCGGACTCCGGCCGGACGTAGCGCAGGGCCAGGTCTGCCTCCCGGCGCGCGATGTCCAGCCGCGCGACGCCCATGAGCACGTGCGCGCGGATGTCGGGATGACGCCCGTGCAGCTTGCTCAGCGCCGGAAGCAACAGCACCTGCGCGATGGTCTCGGTGCAGGCGATCCGGACCACGCCGGAGAGGCGCCGGTCCGCGCCCAGGGCCCGGCGGCCCACTTCCAGCGCCGCGGCTTCCATCTGCTCGGCGGCGGCGCGCAGACCCTCGCCGGTCTCGGTGCAGACATATCCCTCGGGCGTGCGCTCGAACAGCTTGGCCCCGAGTTCCCGCTCCAGCGCCGCGATGCGCCGGCCGACTGTGGTGTAGTCCACGCCCAGCCGCTTCGCCGCCGCCGCCAGCGTGCCCGCCCGCGAGACCTCGAGGAAGAAGCGGACGTCGTCCCACGGTGCCATGGCATGCATTCTTGCATGGATCCCAAGCGACCGCTCCTGCCATCGCTCCTCAGGGCCATGCATCCATGCCAGGCATGAAGGCAACGCCATCCCCCGTGTGGACGCTCGTCGCCACCAGCTTCGGCCTGGGCATGGCGCTCCTCGACGTCACCGCCGGAAACGTCGCCGTCCCCAGCATCCAGGCGAGCCTGCACACCGATCTGCGCGGGCTCTCCTGGGTAATCGACGGATACACCCTGAGCTTCGCCAGCCTTCTTTTGCTCTCGGGCGGTCTGGCCGATCGCCTGGGCGCGAAGCAGCTCTTCGCCGCCGGGCTCGTGCTCTTCACGCTGGCATCGGCGGCCTGTGGCCTGGCCCCGGATGCGCCCTCGCTCATCGCCGCGCGCATCGTGCAAGGCGCGGGTGCAGCGCTGTTCATGCCCTCTTCACTCTCCATCCTGGGGCGCGCCTATCCCGAGCCGCTGCAGCGGGCGCAAGCCATCGGCATCTGGAGCAGCCTGACCGCCATCGCCGGCGCCAGCGGTCCCCTGGTGGGTGGCCTGCTCGTGGCGGTGCTGGGCTGGCGCAGCATCTTTCTGCTCAACGTTCCCATCGGCGTTGCCGGATCGCTGCTCGCGCTCTGGGCGATTCCTCCGACGCCGGCCGCCCAGCGCAAGAGCCTGGACCTGGTCGCACAGGGCGTGGGAGCGCTGGCCCTCGCGGCGTTCACCTGGGCCCTGATCGAGCGCGCTCCCCGCGGCTGGAGCTCGCCCGCGGTGGTGGCCGCTCTCGGCGTGGGCGGAGCCGGGTTCGCCCTCTTCCTCGCGCTGGAGAAGTGGGGCCGGCACCCCATGCTGCCGCTGGCACTCTTCCGGCACCGCACCTTCTCGACCACCGCCGCGGCGGCGCTCCTCTACGCGGCGGGTTTCTTCGGCGGGCTGCTGGTGCTCTCGCTCTACTTCCAGCGCGTGCGCGGCGAGTCGGCGGCCCTGGCGGGGCTCCACCTCACCGCCATCGCCGGCACGTTCGGGCTCACCAGCGTTGTCGCGGGCCGGCTGGTGGGCCGCTACGGCACGCGGCTGCCCATCCTCGCAGGCCTCGCCTTGCTGGCTGCCAGCGCGTTGCTCCTGTCGCGCTCCAGCGCGGAAGCGCCCTTCGCCGTCCTCGGACCCTTGCTGGTGCTGACCGGCCTGGGTGCGGGCCTGGTGGCCCCGCCGATGAACGCCGCCATCCTCGAGAGCGTTCCGTCCTCGCACGCGGGCATGGGCAGCGGCGTGCTCAACGCCAGCCGGCAGATCGGCACCGCCCTCGGCGTCGCCGTGTTCGCCTCCTTCTTCCACGCCGGTTCGGCGCTCGCCGCCGTGCACGTGGCGATGACCTGCGCGGGCGCGCTGTACCTGGGCTCGCTGGCGGTGATGTCGATGGCCGCGCGCGGTGGGGTTGGGAGCGGCGTTCGCCTGGCCGCCGCGCTGCCCGAAGCGTGAGCGCTCAGCGGGCGGAGAAGGTCACGTCTCCGGAGAACGTCTCGCACTCGATCAGCCCGTCGCCCGCCCCGAGCGCTCCTTCCGCGAAATCCCCTTCCGAAGCGCCCGTCTTGCGCCGGAGCTGGAGCCCCAGCTCGTCGCGCACCTTGCCCGAGGTCGAGACGACCCGCGCGCTGAGCGAGCTTTTGCGATCGAGGGCGAAGGAGACCTCGCCGGAGACGGTATCGACGTCGAGCTGGCAACCTGGGCCGCAGGGGCCGCGGAAGTGCACGTTTCCGGAAGCCGTCTCCACGTCGAGGCGCGAGGCAGGCTGCGAGGTCTCCACTACCACGCCGCCGGAGACGGTGTGGATGCGCAGCGGGCCGGACACCGCGGAGGCCGTCACCGTCCCGTCCACTGTCTCGGCGTCAACCTCGGTAGCGCCGGCGATCTTCACGTCGCCCGACATGCCGCGGATGCGCGCGGGCCCGCCCACGTCCGTCACCGAGATCTGGCCGGAGATGGCGCCGGCGTCCAGCGCCGAGCCGCGCGGGAGCTCCACCTTGACCGTGCCGTGGTGGAGCTGGCGCTTGCCGCCGAACTCGACCTCCACGCGATCGCCGCCAGCCACCAGCAGCCGGATCTTCTGCCCGGGAGCGGAGACCGCGAGCGCGCCGGAGGGCGACCGCACCACCTCGACTGCTGCCGCGTTGCTGCGGATCACCAGCGAGACCGGACGGTCCACCGCCATCGAAGCGCGGCCGTCACCGGAGGCGCCGGTCTCGGCCGCGAGCGCGAGGAGCAGCGCGATCACGTGGCCTCGTCCATCAGCGCGCGCCGCAACGACTTGAGGTACGCGGCGTAGCCTTCCAGCAGCCGGACGCGCGCAGCCGGGTCGCGGTGCGCGGCCTCCTTGGCGCGCAGGAGCCCACGCCGCGCGCGGCCCAGCCCGCTGTGCTGTCCGGGGCGCTCGCGCTCCACCCGCGCTTCCAGCGTGGCGATGGCCGTGCCGTACTCGTGCTCGGCGGCGAGGATGGCGCTCTCCGCGGACGGCGTCGCCTCGTCGCCCCCACGCGAGACCGGCAGGAAGGCGATGGCGGCCGCCGCGGCCACCGCGGCCGCAGTTCCCGGCAGCACCCACCGCCGCCGCCGCGCGCGCGGTGTTCGCAGCGCCGCTTCCACTCCCGGCCAGAGGCGCTCCACGTCGCCACCGTCGTCTGCCGCCGCCGCCCGGATCGCTTTGCTCTCACGCCGGAGCCAGGCCAGCCGCTTGCCGCACCGCGGGCAGCGGTCCGCGTGCGCTCCCAGCCGCGCCGCCTCGCCGGCCTCGAGCTCGCCCGCGCAGAGCGCGTCCAGCATCTCGCGCGCCGGGCAGCTCATCGGCGCCCGCGCAGGTAGGAGAGCACGCGGGCGCGGATCTGCAAGCGGCCGCGGTGGATCTCGTTCTTGACCTTCTGCAGCGGCCACCCCATCAGGCCGGCGATTTCCAGGTATCCGAGCTCCTGATCGACGCGCAGCACCAGCGCGGCGCGTCGCGCAGGAGGCAACTGCGCGATCTCGGCAGCGAGCACGGCGTCCGCCTCGCGATCGAGCAGCCGCGCCTCGGGGGTGGGATCGAGCTCGATCACGCCGGCCGCCGCCGCGTCCAGCTCTTCACGGCAGGCGTCCCGCTGTCGGAGGGTGCGCTCGTCGAGCGCCAGGATGCGCGCGATTCCCAACAGCCAGGGCCGGAGGCGCTGCGGGTCGAGCAACGCGTCGAGCCGGGAATGCGCGCGGATGAACGTCTCCTGCGTGCTTTCGTCGGCCGCGTGCGCATCGCGCAGGACGCTGAAGAGGAAGCGGCGCACGGCCGGCGCATGGCGGCGGAAGATGGCGTGGAACGCGCCGTGGTCCCCGGCGCGCGCGGCGTGGACCAGGTCCGGGTCGGAGGGCCCTTCCTGACGCTGTGCCGGAGCCAGCTTCCTCACGGCCCCGCCCTCTGCCCACATGCCTCGCCTCCCGCGCTCCTTGGTGGAGTAGGGGCGGCGGGCGTGCCGGTTTCCCCGGGGCACGAAAAAAAGATCGCGGCGCTGAAACCGCGCGCCGGTTTGCCCCTACTCACTGCAAACCCGGAGTCCACCTGAATGCGAGTCCTTTCCATCTTCGCGGTCGTTCTCGTCGCAGCCGCAGCCCGCGCCCAGGAAGGCACCGCCCCGGAGCCGGTGCGAGGCCAGCCAGACTACTCTGCCACCGTCCGCGGTGAAAAGTCGGTCCTGATGGAGCCGCAGAGCATCGGAGTGCTCGACCGGCCGATGCTGCAGCGGAACGAAGGCCTCTTCCTCGACGATACCCTCAACCTCCTGCCCGGCGTCCGCTTCGAGAGCCGCACGGTGTCCGGGGGCCAGCGCATCACCATCCGCGGGTACGGCAACGGGACCAACTTCAACGGCACGGGCTACAAGGCGTACATGGACGGGATTCCCCTCACCGACGCCGAGGGGACCACCATCCTGGACGATGTGGACATCTCCACGCTGGGCCGCATCGAGGTGATCAAGGGCCCCGCCTCCAG
>DASRTX010000294.1:0-12337 GCA_035655715.1 Myxococcales bacterium
GGCTGGTACGTGCCCGCCTCGCTGCGGAAGCCGATGGCCAGCCGGTTCCACCCGTTGATCGCCACGGCGATCATCGCCAGCTCCACCAGCTCCTTCTCGCTGAACTGCTTGCGCGCGCGCTCATACACGTCGTCGGGGACATGGCCTTGCGTGACCAGCGTGAGCGACTCCGTGAACTCGAGCGCCGCCCGCTCGCGCTCCGTGTAGTACGGCGCCTCGCGCCAGGCATCGAGACCGTAGAGGCGCTGCTCCGTCTCCCCCAGCGCACGGGCGTCCTTGGAATGCATGTCCAGGCAATAGGCGCATCCGTTGATCTGCGATGCGCGCATCTTGAGCAGATGGGCCAGCTTGGGCTCGATGCTGCTCTCGTGAATGAACCTCTCCAGTCCCAACATCGCTCGGTAAGCTGCTGGAGAGACGGCGCCGATGTCGATGCGTGGCTTCATGGATCCTCCTCGGGGTGTGATGGAAAGATTCCCCGCGACGGCGAGAGATTCGGCGGTCACCGGAACGTCGGCGGCCCGTCGAGCCAGATTGATTCGAGCCGCTGTGGAACCGAGCGAGCGCGACGCCAGCCTGACCGTAACAGCCATGTGCACGGGCGCGAAAGGGTACGGGCGCGGTGGTCTCTCGCGTACGTGGCGGAGGTGAATGGATCGGCACCGCGGTCGCCGTAGTGGCGAGCGGCATTTCCGAGCACGTACGCGATGGCGTTCACCAACTCGGTGGGCGTGGAGAGCAGGCGCGAGTGGTAGTGGTCAGCAAGCACTCGTCCGTGCTTCCGCATGAGGCGGTTCAACGCCTTCGCGATTCGGATGCAGAGGCCCTGCATGCCGCGCGACAAAGCCTCCGACGAATCCGCCTCGACGACGAGGTGGAGGTGGTTCCCGAGCACGGTGAACTCGATGATGCGCAGTCCGAAACGACCCAGCATCGCGGCGATGCATGCCTCCATCGCGACGAAACAGCGCCGCGAGCGAAGGTTCCAGACGTGGTCGGCGACGCGCAGCGTGACGTGGACCGCCGCGGGCTTCCCGAAATGCGGCCTCGGTTTGTGCGACACCATTGGCCTGTCGCGGTTGGGCTTGCGCCCTGCCCCGCGCCGGCGACCTCCCCACATCGGCAGGTCAACGATAGTTGTTTGGATCGCTTCATTTGATTGGGCAACTATCTCGCCTGAGGCGCCAGAACGGAATCGGTAATTGCCCGATGCTCAGCCGCTTCAGGGCCCGTTCGGGAGTGTGCAGTTGCCGCTCTGAACGATCGCGTCCGCGCGGTGGCACAGGCTCGAACCGCTCGTCTCGCGCGACAGCCGGGGGCCGGCGTCGGTCGGCCGGCCGCGTCGACGGCCGCAGAGACGCACCCAGCCTTCCATCCCTCCCGCCGCGTGCGCGGCCGTTGTCGTGGACGGACGGCCGATGCCGGCCCCCGGCGTCAATCCGCGTGTCCCCGCGCAGACTACGCGGCTCAGAGACCTACAACTCCGCCCGCGCCGCCTCCACCGCGCGAGCCAACGCCTCGATCTCCTCTGCGCTCGTATACACCTGCACGCTGGCGCGCACCGTCCCCGCCACGCCCAGCTTGCGCATCAACGGCTGCGCGCAGTGATGTCCGGCCCGCACGCAGATGTCCCGCTGGTCGAGGAAGGCGGCCAGGTCGTGCGGGTGCACGCCTTGCAAATTGAAGCTCAGCACCGCTGTGCGCGTCTCGCCTGGCGCATACAGGGTCACGCCGGGGACCTCGCGCAAGCGCGCCTCCATCGAGCGTGCCAGCCCGCGCGCGTGCTGCTCCACTTCCGCCATCCCCAGCGCTTCCAGGTAATCGATGGCGGTCCGCAGCCCCACCGCCTCCGCCACGGGCGGCGTCCCCGCCTCGAACTTCGCCGGCGCGTCCAGCAGCGTGGCGCGATCGGGAAACACCTCGCGCACGATCCCGCCGCCCAGCAGCAGCGGCTCCGTCTCCTCCAACCGCTCGGCGCGACCCCAGAGCACGCCGATGCCGGTGGGGCCCAGCATCTTGTGGCCGGAGAAGGCGAAGAAGTCGCAGCCGAGCGCGCCCACGTCGAGCCGCAGATGCGGCGCCGCTTGCGCCGCGTCGATCAGCACCGCCGCGCCCACATCCCTCGCCGCCGCCGCGATGCGCGCCGCCGGCAGCTCGGTGCCCAGCACGTTGGAAACCATCGAGAACGCCACCAGCCGCGTGCGCGGGCCCGGGTGCAACAACTCCTCCACCGGCACCATCCGCAGCGATGCCCCCGAGATCGCGGCCGCCCGCTGCCAGGGCAGGAGGTTGGCGTGGTGCTCCACCTCGCTGACGAGGATCTCGTCCCCTTGCCGCAGCCGGCGCGCCGCCCAGCCCTGCGCGACCAGGTTGATCGACTCAGTGGTCCCGCGCGTGAAGATCACCTCGCGGACGTCGCCGGCGCCGACGAACCGCCGCACCGCCTCGCGCGCCTCGTCGAGGGCGGCCCCCGCCTCCTCGGCCAGCCGATAGACGCTGCGGTGCACGTTGGCGTTGGACTCCTCGTAGTACCGCTGCATCGCCTCCAACACGTGACGGGGCTTCTGTGAGGTCGCGGCGTTGTCCAGGTAGACCACCCGCCTGCGCGCCAGCAGCGGAAAGTCGGCGCGCACGTCCCTCATCGCAGCGCCTCGCGCAGCACCAGCAAGGGCAACAGCGCGCAGCCCACCCGCGCCGGGCGCAGCTCGGTCTGCAGCGCGTCCAGCAGCCAGGAATCCGGCGCCGCCAGCACCTCCGCCGCCGTCGCGCCGCTCACCATCTCGCTCAGCACCGAGGCCGCCGCCACCGACACCATGCAGGCCTCGGCGGTGAAGCGCATCGCCTCCACGCGCCCCTCCCGCAGCCGCAGCTCCACCCGCAGGCGATCGCCGCAGAGCGGATTCACCCCTTCGCGCGCGAGGTCCGCGCCCGGGAGCGATCCGCGGTTGCGCGGGTTCTTCGCGTGCTCCACGATCAACCCGCCGTACAGCGGAGCGCTCATTCCAGCTGGCCCCGCGCCACGCCGGCCTTGTAGGGCGCCAGCCGGTACGAGGTCTCTGGCGAAACCAGCCCGCCCGCCGACAGCTCCGCGATCCGGTCCACGCCCATCCGCTCGCCGGTCATGAGCCGCGGCAGCACGACGTCCAGCGAGGTGGCCCGGGAGAAGATGCCGCAGCCCGGCGCTCCCAGCACGGGCAAGTCGCCCATGTACGCCACCCACAGCAGCGTGCCGGGATAGGCAGGCACGCCGTGCCGCTCCATCTTGGCGCCGGCAAGATCCAGCGCGCGCAGCACCGGGTCCTCCGGCTCCATCGAGCGGCTCCCTGCCAGCACCAACAGGCCCGCCCCGTTGCGCTGCTCCTCGCGCATCGCCTCGGCCAAGGCCTCCGCCGTGCCCGGCACGGCCCGCGCCGTCGCAAGCTTCGACCCGAAGAAGGCCAGCTTCTGCTCGAAGGCCGAGCGCGCCCGCTGCAGCCCGGCCTCGGCGATCTGCTCGTGCACCAGGAGCGCGCCGCGCACGGGCACGAACGGCCGCACCCGCACCGCGCCCGCGGCGATCTTCTCCGCCTCGCGCACCCGCTCCTCGCGGGTCACGAACGGCACCACCTTGGCGCGCCCCACCACGCCGCCCTCTACCGCGACGTAGCCCTGGGGATGCGCGTACAGCGCCAGGTCGGGGATGCGGTTCACGGCCGCCAGCCGCTGAGCGTCGATCTCCACCAGCCCGCGCCTGCGCGCCAGCAGCGGAAACGAGCCTCCCTCCACCTCGCCCGGCTCCACGCCGTCGCCCGAGGCGGCCCGGGCCAGCCTGCGGCCGGCGACGTCCTCGTGCACGTCGCCCGGCTCGGGCTCCAGCGCCTGCAGCTCGGTCCACGCCGCGGACTCGAGCGTGCGCACGTCCGCCTCCGAAAGGACGCGGCCCTTGGGCAACCCGCCGGCGTCCCGCACCAGCACCAACCCCGGCAAGAGCCTCTCTCCTCGCACGAACCGTCGCGCTCTCATGGAGACCTCCTTATGCGAGCAGATGCCGCTCCAGCGCCCGCAGCGCGGACAGGTTGTGGGCCGGCGCGAAGACGCTCACGTGCGGCAGGGCCGCCTGCATCCCCTGCGTGAGCGGCTCGTACCCGGGGCTGCCGAGGAGCGGGTTGAGCCAGATGACGCGCCGGCTGCGGATGCGCAGCGACTCCATCTCCGCCCCGAGGATAGCGGGGTCGCCCGTGTCCCAGCCGTCGCTGAGGATCACCGCCACCGTGCGCCCATCGATCATCGCCGGGTAGTCCCGGTTGAAGTCGGCGAGGCAGGCTCCGATTCGCGTGCCGCCGGACCAGTCGTGCACCTCGGCCGACAGACCGCGCAGCGCCGCGGCATAATCGGGCTGCTTCAGCAGATCGGTCACCCGCCGCAGCGAGGTGGAGAAGACGAAGCTCTCCACCCGCGCCACCGTCCCCTGCAGCGCGTAGAGGAACTGCAGCAGGAACTGGCTGTAGAGGTCCATCGAGCCGGAGACGTCGCAGAGCGCCACGATGCGCGTCTTGCGCGGCTTGCGCCGGCGGAACCGCAGGTCCAGCGTCTCACCCCCGTTGGAGAGCGAGCGCCGCAGGGTGCGGCGTAAGTCCACGCGGGGCCCGCGCCGGCCCGACTTCCACCGGCGGCTCGGGCGGGCCGCAAGTCTCCTGGCGATGCGCGCGGAGATGCGGCGGATCTCGTCGAGCTCCGCCGCCGAGAAGGCGCTGAAGTCCTTCTGCGCCACCGCCGCGGCGTCGCTGGCGGCCTTGATCTCCTCTTGCTCGTCCTCGCCGCCTTCTCCCTCGTCCCCCGGCTGTCCCCACGACGACAGCGAAGGCACAGCGGCCTGCTCCGGGGGAGGTGAGCGCCGGTGCACGCGGACGGGACCTTCCGCGGGAGCCTGCTGCTTTCCGAAGAGCGCCGCGAACGCCTCGTCGAAGATCTCCAGCTCCTCGGGCCGCCCCACCAGCACGCAGCGCAGCGACAAATACGTGCGCTCGCGCGACTGCAGCGCGCCAAAGTGCAGCGCGCGCACCGCGTCGATGGCGTGGGCGGTGGTCACGGTCATGCCGCGCGCCCGCAGATCGCGGCAGAGCCCCACCACGCGCTGCACCAGATCGCTCACGCCGCGCCCACGGGCAGCCGCCCGGCCGCCATCTCCCCGCGCACCTTGCGCAGATCGGCTTCGTCCTTCACCAGGCAGCCCAGCGTCTCCGACACGATCTCCGGCGTGAGGTGCGAGGCGTGCAGCACGGCCAGCGCCGCCGCCCAATCCAGTGTCTCCGACACCCCAGGCACCTTGGAGAGCTTCGCCGTGCGCAGGCGCTGCACCAGCCCGACCACCTGCGCGGCCAGCGCCTCGCTCGCGCCCGGCACCTTGCGCCGCACGATGGACAGCTCCTTCTCGAAGGGCGGGTAGTCGATCCAGAGATACAGGCAGCGGCGGCGCAACGCGTCCGACAGCTCGCGGGAGCGGTTGGAGGTGAGGATGACGTGCGGGCGCTCGCGCGCGACGATGGTCCCGAGCTCCGGCACCGTGACCTGGAAGTCGGAGAGCACCTCGAGCAGGAACGCCTCGAACTCCTCGTCGCTGCGGTCGATCTCGTCCACCAGCAATACAGGTGGGGTGCCCTTGTGGGCGATGGCTTGCAGGAGCGGCCGCTTGAGCAGGAAGGCCTCGCTGAAGATCTGCGCCTCCGCGGCGCCCGGGGCGGCGTGCCCGTCCTTTTCCTGCATGCGGATGTGGAGGAGCTGCCGAGCATAGTTCCACTCGTACAGCGCGGTGGAGGCGTCCAGGCCCTCGTAGCACTGCAGCCGGATCAGGTCCGTGCCCATCAGGCGGGCCAGCACCTTGGCGATCTCGGTCTTGCCCACGCCCGCATGCCCCTCGATGAGCAGCGGCTTGCGCAGCTCGAGGGCAAGGTGCAGCGAGGTGGCGATGGCCGGGTCGGCCACGTATGCCTCGCGGTCGAGCTGCTCGAGGAGTTGTGCGATGCGATCCACGCGCGACCTCGCGAAGGGAAAAAGACAAAGCACGCGTTTGCCCGACCCGTCAAACGGGCGGCTCGCCTGCCTGGTTTGGATTCCCGCATCCCTGTCGCTAGAATGGCCGGCCCCGGGAGGCGCTCCCATGAAGCACTGGGTGGAAAGCGCAGCGATCCTCGATCGGCTCTCGGAGCTGGTCGTGGGGGAGCACTGCGCGGCGCTCGCCACCGTGGTGCGCATCTCCGGCTCCGCCTACCGCCGGCCCGGCTCCAAGCTGCTCATCGAGGAGGACGGCACGACCCGCGGCGGCGTCAGCGGAGGGTGCCTCGAATCCGACGTGCGCGGCCACGCCCTGGAGATCGTGGGCGGCGCGCAGAACAAGTTGCTGCACTACGAGACGGGCTCCGACGCCGAGACGCTGTGGGGCATGGGTCTGGGCTGCGAAGGCGCGGTGGACGTCTATGTCCAGCGGATCGACGGCGCCTTCATGGAGGGACCGGGCCGGCAGATGCGCGAGCTGCTGGCGGCCGGCATTCCCTTCGCGCCGATCACGCTGGTGGATGGCCCTTCCGCGGGCCGCACGCTGGTCTTCGTGCGCGGCGCGTTGACCGGCACCAGCGGCTCGCCGGACACCGACCGCGCGCTGGCGCAGCGGGCCGGGCCACTGCTCGAAGGCGACGCCGGCGCGGAGCTGATGGGCGAGGCGTTCATCGACGTGCTGCGCCCGCCGCCGCGCCTCTTCATCTTCGGCGCTGGCGACGACGGCCGGCCCCTGGCGCAGCTCGCCCTGCAGTCCGGATTCGAGGTGACGGTGGTCGATCATCGCCCCGCGTACCTCACCCCGGAGCGCTTCCCGCCGCCGCTGCGACTCGCGCTGCGCAGGGCGTCCGACGGTCTGGCCGGCCTGCCCCTCACCATCTCGCGGCGCAACTTCGCGGTGGTGCAGACGCACGCGCTCGCCCACGACCGCGACTGGCTGCGCGCGCTGGCCGACCAGCCGCTCTCCTACCTGGGCCTTTTGGGCCCGCGCTCGCGCAAGGAGACGCTGCTGCGGGAGGTGCCGCTGCCTGCGGAGCGGCTCTTCGCGCCCATCGGCCTCGACGTCGGCGCGGACGGACCCGAGCAGGTGGCCGTCAGCATCGTGGCGGAGATGCTCGCGGTGTACGGGCGGCGCCAGGCAGGGCACCTGCGCGAACGGCAGGGAGGCATCCATGCCGGGTGAGCGCGTCGCCGGCGTGGTGCTCGCCGCCGGCCTCTCCAGCCGCATGGGCACCAACAAGATGCTGCTGGAGCTGGGGGGCGGAACGCTGGTGCGGCGCGCGGTCGCCACCGCCCTGGCCGCCGGACTGGACCCGGTGCTGGCGGTGGTGGGGCACGAGAGCGACCGCGTCCAGTCGGAGCTCGCGGGCCTTCGCTGCACGCCGGTGCTCAACCGCGACTACGCGCTGGGGATGAACACCTCGCTGCGCGCCGGCATCCGCGCGCTGCCCGAGGGCGTGGATGCGGCGGTGGTGCTCCTCGGGGACATGCCCCTGGTGGAATCCTCGATGGTGCGCGCGCTGGTGGATGCCTTCGCCCGCTCGCGCGCGCCGCTGGTCGTCTCCACCTACGGAGAGGTGGTGGCCCCTCCCATCCTCTACGGGAGCGCCCTCTTCGGCGAGCTGCGGGCGCTGGAGGCGGAGGCCTGCGGCAAGAGCGTGGTCAAGCGGCACCGCGCGGAGGCGGTGGAGCTGGACTGGCCGGCGGAGCGCCTCACCGACCTCGACCTGCCCGACGACGTGCGCCGCGTGCGCGACCGGCTGGAGGCCAGCTGATGCGCGCCGAATTGCTGGAATTGGCGGCGGACCTGTCGCGGCGCGGCGAGCCGTTCGTGCTGGCCATGGTGGTGCGGCGCGAGGCGTACAGCTCGGCGCAGCAGGGCGACATGGCGGTGATCACCGCCGACGGCCAGTACCACGGCTGGCTCGGCGGCAACTGCACCCAGCCCACCGTCAAGCGCGAGGCGCGGGCCGCGCTGCTCGACGGCAAACCGCGCTTCGTCTCGCTCTCACCCGACCCGGAGCCGCGCCCCGGCGTCATCGCCCTGCCGATGACCTGTCATAGCGGAGGCAGCGTGGACATCTACCTGGAGCCAATGCTGCCGGCGCCGCGCCTGTTGCTCTACGGCCAGTCGCCCTGCGCCCGCGCCTTGGCCCGCCTGGGCGAGGTGATGGGCTATGCGGTCGAGCCGGTGACCGACCCGGCGTCTCCGCTGCCCCCTCGCGGCGGCCGCGCCTTCGCGGTCATCGCCACCATGGGCGAGAACGACGAGGACTCGCTGGCCGCCGCGCTCGCGGCCCAGGCCGAGTACGTCGGCGTGGTGGCCAGCCGCAAGCGGTTTGCCGAGATGCGCGACGCGCTGCTCGCGAGCGGCGTTGCCGCGCAGGCCCTCGACCGCGTCCACAATCCCGCCGGCCTGGACATCGGCGCCCGCCTCCCCGAGGAGGTGGCGCTGAGCATCTTCGCCGAGATCGTCCAGCTCCGCCGTGCCGCCGCTGGGCCTTTGCTGGTGCCGGAGCCGGAGCCCGCCACCGAGACCGACCCGGTCTGCGGCATGAAGGTCGAGGTCGCGACCGCCCGCCACCGCGCGACCCACCAGGGCCGCGAATACTTCTTCTGCAATCCGCGCTGCCGCGAGAAGTTCCTCGCAGATCCCCTCCGCTTCCTCGCGGCCTGAGGCAATTGCCATGGCGTTCGAAATCGTCAAGACGTTCGTGGTCCCCGCTTCCGCGGACGAGGTGTGGAGGTTCCTCACCGATCCGGAGCAGGTGGCGAAGTGCCTGCCCGGCGCCGCCATCACCGGCAAGCTGGACGAGCACACCTGGCAGGGAACCATGACCGTCAAGGTCGGGCCGGTCTCCTCCAGCTACAGGGGCAAGGTCTCCTTCGAGAAGATGGATCCCGGAGCGCGCACCGCGGAGATCGTGGCCAGCGGACAGGACGTGAAGGGCAAGGGCGGCGCCGACCTGCGCCTGAGCAGCGCCCTGCTGCAAAAAGGTCCCTCCGAGACGGAGGTGACCACCACCTCGCGCGTCAACATCACCGGCATCCTGGCGCAGATGGGCCGGGGCATGGTGCAGGACGTCGGCGACCAGATGTTCCAGATCTTCTCGCAGCGGATGCGCGCCGCGCTGGAGAAACCCGCTGCAGCCGCTCCAGCTCCTGCTCCTGCTGCTGCTCCCCTTCCTGCTGCCGCTCCCGCTCCGGCCAGCATGGCTTCTCCTTTGCCGGTCCCCGTTCCCGCAAGCGCCCCCAATCCGAAACCGGTGGAAGCGCTGGACATGGGGAAGATCGGGGCGCGCGCAGCGCTTCGGTCGCCCATGGTCTGGGTCGCCGTCGCCGTCGTCGTCTTGCTGCTGTTCATGCTTTTTCGCTGACCCGACAAGGAGGCAGAGATGATCCCGCCTGCGTTCGACTACCACGCGCCCGCCTCGCTGCCAGAGGCCATCGCCCTGCTCTCGCGGCTGGGCGATTCGGCAAAGGTGATCTCGGGAGGACAGAGCCTGTTGCCGCTGCTCAAGCTGCGGCTGGGCTCGGCGGAGCACCTGGTGGACATCGGCCGGATTCCCGGGCTGGAGTACGTCCGCGAGGAGGGCGGCTTCCTCCGCATCGGCGGCCGCACCCGCGAATCGGTGCTGGAGCGGTCGGAGGTGGTGCGCGCGCGCTACCCCATCCTCATCGACACGGCCCGCGTCATCGCCGACCCGCTGGTGCGCAACCGCGCCACCGTCGGCGGAAACCTGGCCCACGGCGATCCCGCCAACGATCACCCCGCCACCATGCTGGCGCTGCGCGCGCAGGTGGTGGCGCAAGGGCCGCAGGGCGAGCGGACCATCCCCATCGACGACTTCTTCCGCAGCCTCTTCACCACCGCGCTGGAGCCGGGCGAGATCCTCACCGAGATCCGCATCCCCGCTCCGGCCAACCGCAGCGGGGGCGCCTACGTGAAGCTCGAGCGCAAGGTCGGCGACTATGCGACCGCGGCGGCGGCGGCGCAGGTGACGCTGGACGCGACGGGCGGCTTTGCGCAGGTGGGCCTCGCGCTGACCAACGCCGGACCTGTGCCCGCACGCGCCGCGGCGGCCGAGCAGTTCCTGACCGGCAAGCGGGCCAACGAAGCCAGCATCGCGGAGGCGGCCAGGCGCGCGGCAGAGGCGACCTCGCCCAACGCCGATCGCCGCGGCACCGTCGAATACAAGCGCGAGATGGGGCGGGTGCTGGCCACCCGCGCCCTGCGCGCCGCCGTCGCTCGCGCCGAAGGGAGGCAGCCGTGAAACACGACATCAAGATGACCGTCAACGGGACGCAGCAAGAGGTGCAGGTGGAGTCGCGACTCCTGCTCGTCCACCTGCTGCGCGAAAACCTGCGCCTGACCGGCACGCACATCGGCTGCGACACCACCCACTGCGGCGCCTGCACGGTGCTGCTGGACGGCGAGCCGGTGAAGTCCTGCACGGTGCTGGCGGTCCAGGCCGACGGCGCGCAGATCACCACCGTGGAAGGCCTGGAGCAGAACGGCAAGCTCCATCCCATCCAGGAGGGCTTCTGGGAGAAGCACGGGCTGCAGTGCGGCTTCTGCACGCCGGGGATGATGATGACCGGCTGCGCCCTGCTGGCGCGCAACAAGCAGCCGAACGAGGTGGAGATCCGCGAAGCCATCAGCGGCAACCTTTGCCGCTGCACCGGCTATGTGAACATCGTCAAGGCCATCGAATACGCAGCCGAGAAGCTGCGCCAGCAGTGAGGAGGGATCCATGAACACGCCCAAGACGAGCCCCGAAGTTTCCGGCATGGGTCACTCGATGAAGCGCAAGGAGGATCCGCGCTTCATCCGCGGCCGCGGCAACTACGTCGACGACATCCAGCTGCCCGGCATGCTGCACATGGACATCGTGCGCAGCCCGTTCGCGTACGCGAAGATCAAGTCCATCAACAGCGAGAAGGCGCTCAAGGTACCGGGCGTGCTGGCGGTGATCACCGGCGAGACGCTGAAGAAGTACAACCTGCACTGGATGCCGACGCTGATGTCGGACACCCAGATGGTGCTGCCCACCGACACGGTGATGTACCAGGCGCAGGAGGTGGCGGCGGTGATCGCCACCGACCGGTACGCGGCGGCCGACGGGGTCGAGGCGGTGGAGGTGGACTACGAGCCGATGACGCCGGTGATCGATCCGTTCAAGGCGCTCGATCCCTCGGCGCCGGTCCTGCGCACCGACAAGAAGGACAAGAAGGACAACCGCATCTTCCACTGGCAGGCGGGCGACAAGGCGGCCACCGACAAGGCCTTCGCCGAGGCCGACGTCAAGGTGTCGCAGGACATGTACCTGCCCCGCATCCACGTCGCCTCCATCGAAACTTGTGGTTGTGTGGCCGACTTCGACCGCGTCACCGGCAAGCTCACGGTCTACTTGACCACGCAGGCGCCGCATGCGGTGCGCACGGTCTTCGCCCTGGTGGCGGGGCACGTCGGCCTCTCCGAGGAGAAGATCCGCATCGTCTCGCCGGACATCGGCGGCGGATTCGGCGGCAAGGTGCCGGTGTATCCCGGCTACGTCATCGCCGTTGCGGCCTCGGTGGTCATCGGCAAGCCGGTGAAGTGGGTGGAGGATCGGATGGAGAACCTCCAGGCCGACTCCTTCGCCCGCGACTACCACATCCACGCCGAGCTGGCCGCCAAGAAGGACGGCACCATGACCGCGCTGCGGATCAAGACGGTCGCCGACCACGGCTACGCCAACGCCTCGGCGAACCCGTCGAAATTCCCGGCGGGCCTGTTCTCCATCTGCACCGGCTCCTACGACCTGAAGCACGCCTTCTGCGAGGTCGATGCGGCCTACACCCACAAGCCGCCGGGCGGGGTCGCGTACCGCTGCTCGTTCCGCGTCACCGAGGCGGCGCACGCAATCGAGCGCATCACCGACGTGCTGGCGGACAAGCTGAAGATGGACCCGGCCGCGCTGCGCATGAAGAACTTCATCCAGCCCGAGCAGTTTCCCTACCAGTCGGTGCTCGGCTGGGAGTACGACAGCGGCAACTACCCGGCGGCGCTCAAGAAGGCGATGGACATCGTCGGTTATGACGCCTTGAGAAAAGAGCAGCTGGAAAAGCGCGCCCGCGTAATTGCCGCTGTCGTACTCCCAGCCCAGCAGCGACTTGTACGGGAACTCGTTGGCGCCGATGAAGTTCTTCATGCGCAGCTCGGCGGGGTCGATCTTCATCTCGTACGCGAGCACGTCGACCATGCGCTCGACCGCGTGCACCGCCTCGGTGACACGGAACGAGCAGCGATAGGCGACGCCGCCCG
>DASRTX010000295.1:0-6129 GCA_035655715.1 Myxococcales bacterium
ATCCGCGGCAAGGTGGCGCTGGTCACGGGCGCCAGCTCCGGGATCGGCGAAGGAGTCGGGTTGGCGCTCGCGCGCGAGGGCGTGAAGCTCGCCGTCGCCGCCCGCCGGCGCGAGCGGCTGGAGGAGGTGGCGCGCCGCGCGAAGTCGCTGGGTGCGCCCGAGGCGGCGGCCTTCCCAGTGGAGCTGCGCGATCGGGCGTCGATCTCACAGCTTCTCGCCGACGTGGAGGCGCGGCTCGGGCCCATCGGGATCCTGATCGTCAATGGAGGCGGCCCTCCGCCGGGATCCTTCGTCGCCGCCGGCAGGGAAGGCTGGGATCAGGCCTACGATCTGTTGCTGCGCAGCGCGCTCGACCTGATCCACGGCGTGCTCCCTGCCATGCGCCGTGCCCGCTGGGGACGCATCGTCGCCCTCACCTCGGTGGCGGTGAAACAGCCCATTCCGGGGCTCGTGCTTTCCAGCGCTTTCCGCACGGCGTTGGTGGCTGCGCTGAAAACGCTCGCCGCCGAGGTGGCGGCGGAGGGGATCACCGTCAACGCCATCGCCACCGGCCTGGTCGAGACGGAGCGCTTCCGCGCCATCTACGATTCGCCCGCAAAAAAGGAGAAGGCGATGGGCCAGGTGCCTGTCGGGCGCGCCGCCACACCCGACGAATTTGCGCCGCTGGTCGCCTTTCTCTGTAGCGCGCCGGCGGGTTACGTCACCGGCCAGACCATCTCCATCGACGGCGGCATGACGGCGGGACTCTTCGGCTGAAGGTCAGTCCGCCGCAGGCGGGTGCCCGCGCTCGAACTCTTCGACGTCGAAGTCGGTGAGCAGCGCGACGAAGGGGATGTTCCGGCCGCTCAGGGCCGGGAACAGCTCGCCCACGAAAGCTTCGGCGACCCATGGGGCCATGCTCTCGTCGCCGACGCGAAGCCACTGGCCTGCCGGAAGCGGGATTCCTTTGGCAATGAGTGCAAGCTGCGGCATCGCCGGATTGAGGTAGTACCCCGTCTCTAGCGAAAGACGCCTCATCTCCCCCCGCCGGTCCCGCTCGATACCCTCCATGCAGTAGCTGGCGTATCTCCCGGGCGCCATCGATCCGACTGTGATCCCCGTCACGCTCCGATCCGATTCAGTGAACGATTCCCAACAATGGGCGAGGGCGTACCAACAGACCGCGATGCCTCCACCAGCGCGCGCGTGGCCAGGTGGCCGGGATCGCGGAAAAGCGCCGCCGGGCTGCCCGACTCCACCAGCGCTCCACGCCAGAGGACGGCGATCCGATCGCACACGCAGGCGGCGAGGCGGAGATCGTGCGTGATGAAGAGGCAGGCGAGCCCAAGCGACTGGCGCAACTCGAGGAGGAGGTTGGCCATCTCCGCCTGCAGCGAGACGTCCAGCGAGCTCAACGCTTCGTCCGCGATCAACAGCGAAGGCCGGGTGGCCAACGCGCGGGCCAGCGCCACGCGCTGCGCCTGGCCACCCGACAGCTGGTGGGGATGGCGCTCCATCAGCTCCGGCGCGAGCCGCACCGTGCGCAGCAGCGCCGCCACCGCCGCCTCGCGCTCGCGTCGCCCGCACAGCCGGTGGACTTCCAGCGGCTCGGAGACGATGGCTCCCACCGTCATGCGTGGATCGAGCGACGAGCCGGGATCCTGGAAGACGATCTGGAGATTCCGCCTGGCCGCCCGCAAGGCGCGGCCTTCGAGCGCAAGCAGATCGGCGCCTTTCCAGCGGATGCCGCAAGAGACGGGGATTAGCCGCGCGACCGCGCGGGCGAGCGTGGACTTGCCGGCGCCGCTCTCGCCGATGATCCCCAGGATCTCGCCCTCCTGCACCGAGAACGAGACCCGGTCGAGGACGCGGCGTCCTTTCCGGTCGGCGCAGAGCTCGCGCACCTCGAGCAGCGGCGCGCTCACGCGGCCTCCAGCGGGTGGAAGCAGGCCGACTGGTGGTCGCGCCCTGAAGCAATCAACTCGGGCTCGCTTTGCGCGCAATCGCCGTCCGCGCGCGCGCATCGGTCGCGAAAACGGCAGCCGGTCGAGCGGATCCACGGGTCGGGCGGAGAGCCGGGGATGGGCCGCAGGCGGCCGGCGCGCGCTGCGCCCAGCTCGGGGGGAAGGCTGTTCCAAAGGCCCGCCGTATAGGGATGCCGCGGCTCGGAGAGAAGGTCCGCCGCGGGAGCTTGCTCGACGATGCGGCCGCCGTACAGGACCGCGATCCTCTCGCACAGCGCAGCCGCCAGCCCGGGGTCGTGCGTGGCGACGAGGAGCGCGATGCCTTCCTCGCACCGGAGCGTCCGCAGCAGATCGACCATCGCCGCCCGCGTGACCGGGTCGAGCGAGCTGCTCGGCTCGTCGGCGACGAGGAGGGCGGGCCCGCACGCGAGCGCCATGGCGATCAGCACCCGCTGCCGCATCCCTCCCGACAGCTGGTGGGGATAGAGCCTCGCCACCGCCGCATCGAGCCCGACGCGCCTCAAGACGCGCCCGATCTCCTCGCGGGCGGCGTGCCCGGCCAGGGACCGATGGAGGCGCAGGCATTCGCCGATCTGCGTTCCTGCGCGGAGCACGGGGTTGAGCGCCGCCAGCGGGTCGTGGAAGACCATCGCCATCTGCCGCCCGCGGACCCGCGCCAGCTCGCGCCCGGTCAGGTCGGCGAGGTTGCGGCCGTGCAGCTCTACGCGACCGGATGCGGCGGCTCCGGGTGGGAGCAAGCCCATCAGAGAAAGCGCGATGCTGGTCTTGCCGCTGCCCGACTCTCCGACCAACGCCAGCGAGCCGCCGCGTTCGAGATCGAACGAAACGCGGTCCACCGCGGTGCAGGATCCCCCCACGGTTTGAAAGCGCACGGACAGTTCGCGGACGCGCAGCACGCGGCAATCTTTACCGAGGTGTCCATCCGGTGTGAAGGTCAGTGTTCCAACGGAGTCAAGCCGAATGCAGATCGAGCCTCTCCCTGCGGGAACCACCGCTTCCCTCGCCCCCGATGCCGTCCGCGCCGGCGCGCCCCGCGAGGTGCCGCAGATCGTCGGCGGGCGCTTCCGCGTGCTCTCGCTGCGCGGGCGTGGCGCTGAAGCCACGGTCTACCTCGCCATCGATCTGTTCAGCGGCCGCGAAGTGGCGCTGAAGATCGGTCCTCCCGCCCGGTTGGAGGCGGAGTACCGGAGGAGCGCGGAGCTGATCCATCCCCACCTCGCGCAACCCATCGCGCTCTGGCGGGGGCCGGCCTCGGCGGCGCTGGCGTTCGAGTACGGCGCCGAGGACCTGACCGCGCTGCGGGGAGCGCCGGAGCCGCTGATCGTCCGGCACGTCGCCGGCGTCGCGCGGGCGCTGGGCCACCTCCACAGGCGCGGCATCGTCCACGGCGACGTCAAGCCCGCCAACGCCGTGCTGGCGGGTCCACCAGAGGACCGGAGGGCGCTGCTGGTGGATCTGGGGCTGGCGGGCGCGGATCCGGTGGCTCGCGGCAGCCTCGAATACGCGGCGCCCGAGGTAATCGAGGGCGCGGCGCCGGAGATGGCCTCGGACCTGTACTCCCTGGGCGTGACGCTGCACGAGCTGATCTCCGGGAGCAATCCATTCGCGAGAAGCACCGCCGCCGAGGTCATCCGCGCGCGCTTCGAGCACCAGCCGCCGCCCTCGCGCGCCAGCGCGGGCGTGCAGGCGGTGGTGAGCAAGCTGCTGGCACGCGAACCGCGCTCGCGCTACGCGCAGGCGGACGAGGTGATCGAGGCGCTGGCCGCGGCCACCGGCTTGTCGCTGGAGGCAGACGGTTCCGGCCTGGGTTCCGACGCCATCGGCATGGGCCCCCTCCACGGCAGGGAGGCGGAGCTGGCCCGGCTGGAGCTCGCCGCGCGCCGGGCGGCGGCGGGAGAGGGCGAGCAGCTGCTCCTGGCGGGCGCTCCCGGATCGGGGAGGACGCGCCTCTTGCGTGCCGCCGCGGTGGCCGCCGAGCTCGCCGGCCTGCGCACCATCCATCTCTGCCACGGCGAGGGTCTCGCCGCGCTGTGCCGGCGGCTCGGCCTCCTGATCGGCGCCGCGGCACCCTTGACCCCTTCCGTCGGCGCGGGCAGGGAACGGCTGGCCATGGCCTGCGCCCAGCACCCGCTCGCGGTGCTGATCGACGACGCCGATCGAAGCGACGACTGGCTGCCGGCGCTGCTGCTCGCCATCGCCCACGATCCGGCCTGGAAGCGCAGGCCGCTCTTGCTCGTCGCCACGGCCTCGCTGCAGACCGATCTTCCGGTCGAGCTCATCGAGGTGCAGCCGCTGGCTGTGGCAGAAGCGAAGGCCAGGCTGATGGAGATCCTGGGGCCGCAAGACTGGGCCGAGGGCGTCGCCGACCGGATCGTGGCGGAATCGGGCGGCTGCCCGCGCGATCTGGAAGAGGCCATCGCCGACCTCGAGCAGCGCGGGCTGCTCCGGCGCCGCGCAGGACGATGGGAGCTGGATCGCCTTCGCGCCGGTCCGGGCAGCTCCGGATGCGTGCCTCGCCCCGCGCTGCGAGCGGCGCGCGAGGCCGTGGTTGCGCTGCCGCCACAGCGCCGCGCGGAGCTGGGGATCGCGGCGGTGCTGTGGCAGGACATCGACGCGGCGGCGCTGGGCGGCCTGGACGCGGATGCCGTGGCCGGAGGGTTGCGCATCGCCGAGGAGATGGGCCGCCACCTGTCGCAACTCGCGCTCTTTCGCGCGGCAGAGGGCGCACTGCCCCCGGGCGAACGGAGGAACGCGCACCTGCGAGCCGCGGGAATGGCGAAGGATCCGGCCGCGCGCGCAGCGCATCTGTTCCGCGCGCGAGAGGATGGCGCGCTGCGGGCCGGCCTGGCCGCGGCGCGCGGCGAGCTGAGGCGGGGCTTTCCCGGAACCGCCGCCCGGCTTTACGAGATGGCGGAGGCTGCCGCGCGAAGGCCGCTCTGGCACCCGCGGACTGCCGTGCTGGCGGAGCGCGCCGGCGATTGCCTCGCGCTCGCGGGCCACGCGCAGGCCGCGCGGCAGTCCTATTTCCGGGCGCTCGGCCGCGGCGGAGCGCCCGGGCGCATCTGGCAGAAGGTCGCCAAGGCGCACTGGCAGGAAGGCCGCTTCGAGAGCGTGCTGCAGGCCCTGCTCCGCGCCCGCGAAGGCGGCGGAGACGCCCTGGCGGTGGCCACCATCGAAGCGCGGGCCGAGGCGATGCGCGGCAACTACGCGCGCGCGGAAGAGCTGGCCCGGGAGGCGCTGCCGCTGGCGCGCGAGCGCGGCGACGCCGCACAGGCGACCAGGCTGCACCACCTGCTCGGGACCAGCGCGTGGCATCGCGGCGACGGGCGGCGGGCGGCGGTGGAGGAGCGCGTCGCCGTGCTGATCGCGCGCCGCATCGGCGACGCGCGCGCCGAGGCCGACGCACGCGCCGGCCTGGGCACGGCCTGGAAGCTGCTGGCGAACTACGAGCGGTCCGCACGGGAGACCTCGCGCGCGGTCGAGCTCTATCGCGCGCTGGGCGACGAGCGGCAGGAGAGCATCGCCTGGAACAACCTGGGCGTGGCGCGCTATCTGGCGGGCAACTGGAGCGGCGCGCTGGAAGCCTGGGAGAGGCTCGCGCAGAAGAAGACGCAGACGCTGGAAGAGGAGCTGCTGACGCTCAACAACCTGGGCTTCCTCTACCGCGAGCGCGGCGATCTTCCCCGCGCGCGGGAGCTGCTGGACAACGCCATCTCGAAGATCCGCTCGGCCGGCGGCTATGCGCGCATCGAGGCGATGGCGCGCGGCAACCTGGGCGAGACCGCCGCGCGCGCAGGCGACCTGGCGGCGGCGGAGCGGCTCTACGGCGAGGCGCTGGAGATCGCCCGCCGCATCGGCGCTCGCGACGAGGTGGTGGAGACGGGGAGGCGGAGGTGTGAGCTCGACCTGCTGCGCCGCGACGCCGCCGGGGCTGCGGCGCGGGCGGCGGAGACGCTGGACCTTGCGGTGCAGTCCGCCAACGTGGTCGAGCAGGGAAACCTGTGGCGCGTGCTGGCGATGGCGGCGAGGGTCCGCGGGGATGCCGTCGCGGCGGCGTCTGCGATCGGGAAGGCGCACCAGCTGCTGCGCGGCGTCTCCTCCGTCCTGGAGGACGCGCGGGTGGACTGCGTGGAATGCCTGCTCGACCTGGACCGCGGCGAGCCGC
>DASRTX010000296.1:0-5688 GCA_035655715.1 Myxococcales bacterium
CATCGGCGAGGTCACCGTCTCGCTGCACCCGGCCGGGCACATGCTGGGCTCGGCGCAGGTGCGCATCGAAGGCAAGGGCGGCGTCTGGGTGCTGTCCGGCGACTACAAGCGCGATCCGGATCCCACCTGCCCGCCCTTCGAGCCGCAGCGCTGCGACGTCTTCGTGACCGAGGCGACGTACGCGCTGCCCCTCTTCCGCTGGGACGATCCCGCGGCGGTCGCGGGCGAGATCGTGCGCTGGTGGGAAGGCAACCCGCGCAAGGCCTCGGTCCTCTTCTGCTATGCGCTGGGCAAGGCGCAGCGGCTCCTCGCCACGATGGCGCGTCACACCGATCGGCCGGTGTGGGTGCACGGGATGATCGAGCCCTTTTCGGAGGTGTACCGGGAGAGCGGCGTGCCGCTCTTGCCGACGAAGCTGCTGGGCGATGCCCGCGGACTGGCCGGGGAGCTGATCCTGGCGCCGATCACCGCGCGCGGCACGCCGTGGATGAAACGCTTTCGCGCCTTCGAGCAGGCCTTTGCCTCGGGGCTCCTGCGCATCCGCGGGACGCGGCGGCGGCGCGGGTTCGACAGGGGATTCGTGGTCTCCGATCACGCGGACTGGCCTTCGCTCCTGCGCACCATCCGCGAGACCTGTGCTCCCCGCGTGCTGGTGACACACGGCCACCGCGAGTCGCTGGTGCGCTACCTGCGCGAGGCGCTGGGCATCGAGGCGGCGGCCATCGGCAACCTGCAACCCTCCGATCCGGAGGGCGACTGATGCGCCGCTTCGCCGCCCTCTACGACGCGCTCGACTCCACCAACTCCACCAACGTGAAGGTCGCGGCGATGCAGGCGTACTTCGCCGCGGCGCCCCCACGGGACGCTGCCTGGGCGCTGTTCTTCCTCACCGGACGCCGGCTGAAGCGGCTGATCGCGCCACGGCTCCTGGCGCAGTGGGGCTGCGAGGCCGCCGGCGTGCCCGGCTGGCTCTTCGACGAGTGCATCGGGCTCGCCGGCGACCTGGCCGAGACCATCGCGCTGCTGCTCGACACCGCCCGCCAGGGACGCGTTCCGGTGGGGGAGGATCTGACCCTCTCCAGGCTGATCGCCGATCGCCTCCTGCCGCTGCGCGATTCCGCCGAGGGGGAGAAGCGCGAGGCGGTCCTCGCGCTCTGGGAAGCGCTCGATCGGCGCGAGGTGTTCCTGCTCGACAAGCTGCTCACCGGCGAGCTGCGGGTGGGCGTCTCCGACACGCTGGCGATCCGCGCGCTCGCGCAGCACGCCGGCTTGCCGCCCGCCACCGTCGCGCACCGGTTGATGGGCGCCTGGGAACCCACCGCCGCCGCCTTCTCCGCGCTGATCGCTTCGGAGGGATCCAGCGCGGACATCTCGCGCCCCTATCCTTTCTTCCTCGCCACGCAGCTCGACGAGGAGCCCGAGGCGTTGGGCGACCGCGCCGACTGGCTGGTCGAGTGGAAATGGGACGGCATCCGGGCGCAGATCGTCCGGCGGGGAGGCGGCGCGTTCCTCTGGTCTCGCGGCGAGGAGCTGATCACCGACCGCTTTCCCGATCTGTCCGGCGTCTGGGCCGCGCTGCCAGAAGGGACGGTGCTGGACGGCGAGGTGCTGGCGTTCGAGAAGGGCGCGCCGCTTCCCTTCTCGGTGCTGCAGCGGCGCATCGGCCGGCAGAAGCTGGGTCCTGCCATCCTGGCCGAGGCGCCCGCCGCGTTCATGGCCTACGACGTGCTGGAGCAGGAAGGCCGCGACGTGCGGCAATTGCCGCTGCACGAACGTCGCGCCCGTCTGGCTGGGCTGGCGCAGGACCGGAGCGAGCGGCTGTCGCTCTCGCCGGAGGTGGACGCGCGCACCTGGGCGGAACTGCGTGAGCTGCGGTCGCAGGCGCGGGAGCGAGGCGTGGAGGGGCTGATGCTCAAACGGCGCGACTCGCCCTATCGGCACGGCCGGCCGCGCGGCGAGTGGTGGAAGTGGAAGATCGATCCCTACTCCATCGACGCGGTGCTGGTGTACGCGCAGCCGGGGCACGGCCGCAGGGCCACCCTGATGACCGATCTCACCTTCGCGCTCTGGGACGGCGACGAGCTGGTGCCTGTGGCCAAGGCCTATTCCGGGCTCACCGACGAGGAGATCGACCGGCTGGATCGCTGGATCCGCCAGCACACGCGCGAGCGGTTCGGCCCGGTGCGGGCGGTGGACCCGGTGCACGTCTTCGAGCTGCACTTCGAGGGCATCGGCGAGAGCACCCGCCACCGCAGCGGCGTGGCCGTCCGATTCCCGCGCATCTCCCGCTGGCGCACCGACAAGACCCCCGCCGACGCCGACACCCTGCAGACCCTCCGCTCCCTCATCAAGGCCCGGAAATGATCGGCGTTTGAACAAACCGTTACTGTGCGGGGAGGGGCTCGTCGAGGCCGTAAGGGAGGCGGGCGGTGTAGGGCGAGTAGTGGGTCGAGGGGCCTTCGAAGCCCTGGACGGTGCACTTCGCGAGAACCAGCGCGACCTTGCCGTGCGCAAAGACCCCGCCCAGGGCGCACTCGCCTGCGCAGGAGCGATCCTTGGGCGGCTTCTTCTCCTCCGCAACCCGCGCCGGCTTGTCGTCGTCGAGCCAGTGGATGACGAGGCTGAGCAAGAGGGGCCGGAACGGTTCCTCGCACTTGCCCTTGCCGGCGCGCTCCTTGATCTCGAGCGTGCCGATGGGCGCGCCGGTGTGGTCGCTCAGCTCGCCCTTGTCGTCGGTCTGGATGATGCGCGGCGCCGCCCAGGACGCGATTCCCAGCTTCACGCGTGCTGCCTCCGCCGCGTCGCGCGCCTTCCGCACCGCGCCCTCCTCGGTGTCGGTATCCTTGCCCGAGTCGAGCGTGATCGACACGGGCGCCGCGGCGTCGGCGCTGCGGCCCACGTCCATCACGCGCAGGCGCGCCCAGGGGTAGCCGGATCCCTCGGCGACGCCGTGCTCGATGAAGGCCACGTACTTGTCGTCGGGGGAGAATCCCACCACCTCGACGGGACCAGCGGCGGCAGCGGCGAGAAGCAGCGCGAGAAGCATGCGGAGAAAGCTATCAGATGAGCCGGCCCAGCGGCCCGAGGTCGAGGTTGAGATCCTCGGGCGAGAGCCCGAAGCGGCGCGCCAGGTCGTGCACCGTCTCCTCCAGCCGCATCAAGGCGACGCCGATGGCCTCGGTCTCCTCGGCGGTGAGCGTGCCCGCCTCCATGCGGCGGATGGCTTGCTTCTCCAGCAGCTTGCGCAGGAACTCGATCAGCGCCAGCACCAGCCGGGCCACCGACTTCTGCACGTCCTTCGGGTCCGCGTTCCAGCGCGGAGCCTGGGCAGCGCGCCGCTCCACCTGCTTGCGCAGCGCCTCCAACTCGCGCACCTGCATGGCGACCACGTCCTTCTTCTTCACAACCACAGCTCCGGGGCGAACGCCCAGGCAGGCCACGGTCCTGTGACCGAGGCCCGCAGCCCTGCGAGCGGCGTGGCCTCGACGGCGTCCTGGTACGCGGCTGCCGAGCCGCGGTCGACCAGGTGATAGGCGCTGGCCAAAAGGCCGGTCTCTCCCCCATGCCGTTCCACCCGCTCGGCGCGGATCCATGCGGCCAGCGCGGCACGGAGCGGATCCAGCTCCGGCACCGCGCGCGCCCTGCGCCGCTCCGCGAGGTAGCGCGTGCCGGGTCCGCCTTCGTTCCCTGCAGCGACGGCGCCGGCCGGGCCGTGCACCCGCAGCGTCATCTGCTCACGCCCGCGCACCAGCGCGAGCGCCTCGGCCAGCTCCGGCTCGCGCGCCCCCAGCAGCGACAGCAGCGACTCTTCGTCGGCGGCCGCGGCGCCGAAGCGCGCCGGCAGGCACGACCCGCAGGCGCCCGCGATGGCGCGGACCGCGGCCTCGTGCGCCCTCAGGGCCGCCTCCGAGAGCGGCGGCGGGGCGGCGCCGGTCACCAGCTCCAGCGCGCCGCAGCGCAGGCGGCGCAGCTCCTCTCCCTGCGCTCCCTGCCCGCCGGCGGGAGCGCCCTGCGCGATGGCGTAGAGCCCGATCACGTCGGCTTCCCGCGCGGGGGCAGCAGCTTGTCCGCCGCGCAGAGGAGCGCGTTGAGCCGGAGGTAGACCAGGTCCACGCCCGCCACCCCGAGCACCACCTCTCCCTGGATCATCACGCCCTTGTTGAGCACGTGATCGATGATCTCCAACAGCGAGGCATCGGCGCGGTCGATGAGCTCGTCCGCCTGGGTCCGGTTCTTCTTCACCGCTTCTCCGCGTCGGCGACGAAGGTGTAGGCTGGCCAAGGACCGGTGAGCGTGAGGTGGTAGTGGCGGTCCGCCAGCCGCTTCGCCTCCGCGCGGACGGCGTTCTGGAACGCCTTGGAACGCGTCCGCGGCAGCAGGAAAGCGGCATCCAGCAGCACGCGCTTGCCCACCTCGCCGGGCGGGGGAGGCCGGCGCCGCGCCTCGTCCGCCTTGCGGGCCAGCTCTTCGTAGAGGGCGTCGGCGCGGTCCCGCGCATGCTGGATCACCTCGCGCGCGGCGTCGTGCTCCTTCTTCTTGCGCTGCAAGAAGGCGGCGCCGGGCGCTCCCTTCGCCACCGTCCGCACCTCGGAGCGCGCCCGCCGCAGCGCGGAGAGCTCGTCGACCAGCATGCGCACGCCCCACTCCTCGCGGCCCTCGATCCGCTGGAGCAACCGGTCGATGCGCCTGCGCTGCTGCGCCACGTGCTCGAGAGCGCGGCCGTCGGAATGGAAGAGCGTGAACAGCTTCATCGGCAGGACGGTGCCCTTGCGCGAGAGATGCTCCACCACCGCCTCGTGCGGCACCGCCACCGACGACACCCAGGCCAGGTCTTGAAGACCCTCCTCGATGGGCTTTTCGCCGTAGCGCTCCAATGGCGCGTCGGCGGCCACCAGCCAGACGCCTTTGCCCGCGTCGAGGGCGCGAGGCTTGCTGGCGCCGGGCAGCCCCGGCGGCACGGCGCGCAGCGACGGCGCCTTGGGCGATCGCACCAGGCAGTAGAGATAGGTGGCCGTGCTCATTGCATCCTCGTCCAGGTGCGGCCAAACTGCTCCAGCGCCGCCGCGCCGCGCGGCGGCGGGGCCAGCTTCGGAGCGCCCAGCATAGCCCACCCTCGCCGCCCGCGACGCAGGAGGCCAACCTCCCGGCCTTCGGCTGCGGCCATCCTCCGGCAGCGCGAGCAGCCGGGCGGCGTCAAAGCGTTGACCAGCACGAAGGGCGCCGGGATGCGCAGGCGGCGCAGCGAGGAGAGCAGCCGTACCGTCTCCAGCCGCGGCAGCGAGGAGGCGGAAGTGACGGCGACGAAGCGCGACCGGGCGGGATCGTGGAGGAGCTCGTCCAGCTCCCGCAGCTGGCGGGCCGTGTCGGTCAGGTCGCGGGCAAGGTTCCCCAGGCCGGTGACGCGCCGGTACTTGAGGAGGATGGCGAGCAGCGTCTGCACCCACTCGCGCGCCTTGGGCAAGAGCTCGAGGAGACGCAGCGCGTGGCCGGTCGGCGCCGTGTCCACCACCACCACCGAATACCGGGGGAGCGCGTCGATCACGGAGAGCAGGGCGAACAGCTCGTCGAGCCCCGGCGGCGAGAGATCGACCAGATCCTCGAGCACCGCGCGGTCAAAAGGGGTGTCGAAGGAAGCGCCGCCGCGCAGCGTCTCGAAGAGCTCGTCCACCGCTGCGCGGTAGTCGTTCC
>DASRTX010000297.1:0-12460 GCA_035655715.1 Myxococcales bacterium
TCGGGGACACCATACGGAAGGTTACGTAAGGTGTCCCCGAATCACGGGCAGAGCACCACGCTCTTCCGATCGCTGTGATAGCTGTACGTCTTCCCCGCCGCTTCCAGCTCGATGAGGAAGCCGGGCGTCTCCACCTGCGCGTACATGGTGTCGGGCTGGGGGCAGCCGAGGCTCGCGTCGGGCCACTTCTGCGGGCGAATGAAATGCGCCTTCACCGAGTCCTCGGCGATGCCCAGCCGCCTGGCCAGGTCAGCGCGCGCCAACTCGTAGACGCGGGCCTCGTCCGCGACGTGCTCGCCCTTGCTTTCGCAGAGCACGGCGCGCGCACCGCTCACGTGCACCTCGTGCTGCTTGCCTCCTGACTTGAGCACCACCTTGTGCCCCGGGCTGACCGCGGCCGAATACTTGCTGCCCTTGCGCGGGCAACCCAGGCTGGTGTCCCGCCACTCCGCTGCCTCCACCGAGACGACCGCGAGCTTGTCCGCCGGCACGCCCAGCTCCCTGGAAGCGAGATCTCGGGCGGCGCGGGCCGCGGAGGCGGCCTCGCCATTTCCAGACGCGGCCGCGAGCAGCGCGGTGAGCAAGATCCACATGCGCCGACCGTACGAGAGCAGGGGTGCAGAGCGCAACCCGCGCGCGCTGGCGGTTCCCTCATTCCGCGGTTTGCCAGACGCGTCCGTCGGCGGGCAGGATGGCTCGAATGGATCTCCGCGCCGATCCGCACTGGTACCGCAGCGCCTTCGGGCCGCTGGCCTCGGCGTTCTGGACGGCGCTGATCCCCGCGGAGCGCGTCGAGCACGAAGCGCGCTTCCTGGCCAGCGCGCTGGAAGCGCCCGCGGGCGGCGAGCTGCTCGACGTGCCCTGCGGGGCTGGCCGGCACGCCCGCGCGCTCGGGCGGATGGGCTTCCGCGTCACCGGGATCGATCTCTCGCCCGACATGCTCGCCGCGGCTTCGGGGGAAGGAGCGCCTGAAGGCGTGACGCTCCGGGCGGGCGAGATGGATCGGCTGGAGGAGAGCGCGCGGTTCGACGGCGCATACTGCTGGGGAAACAGCTTCGGGTACCTGGATCACGAGGGCAACCGCGCCTTCCTCCGGGGGGTGGCAAGGGCGCTCAAGCCGCGGGCGCGGTTCGTGCTGGAGGCGCCCTCGCTGGCGGAGTGCCTGTTGCCCGCGCTGCGCGATCGGACCGAAGTACAGGTAGGTGGCTTCCGCTTCAGCGCGCTGCGCCGCTACGACATGTCCGAGAGTGCCCTGCACGTGGCCTATCGAATTGAGCGCGAGGGTGCGGTGGAGGAGTTCGTGGCGCGGACTCTGGTCTACACCGCGGGCGAGCTCGCGCGCATGGCTTGGGAGGTGGGGCTTGCCGAGGTGAAGCTGCTGGGCGGGCTCGACGACGAGGAGGCTGCGCCGGGCAAGCCGGCCATCGCCATCTTCCGGCGGGACGGCTGAGGCGCGACCGGACCAGCCGGAACACACGCAACCATTGCCCTACTGCGACCCCGCGATCAGCAAATCCACGATGCGCCGGTATTCCTCCGGCGAGAGAACGCCCTGATCCCGCAGCTGCTGGATGCTCTGCAGCTTGCGCGTCAGCGTCGGGGGAGCATGCTCGGGCGCCGTGGACGCGGCGGCGATCTCCTTGGCCGGCCTGGGCGGCGGCTCCGGCGCCGCCGGCACGAAGGTGAAGCTGGCCGGGCTGCCGGTGTTGGCCGATCCGTGCAGCGTGCCGAACACCTCGTGCCAGACCCGGAGCGTGTATTGCCCGGGCGGCACCGAGAGCTTGAACCTCCCGTCCTCGTCGGTGACCGCGTAATACCGGTGCTTCATCACCACCGCCCAGGCGGACATCCACGGGTGCAAGTCGCAGCGGACCGCGTATTCGCCGGGAGTGGAGAAACGGCGCGTCAGCACCGCGTTCTTCGTCTGGATGGCGTTCTGCGCGGTCTCGGTCCCCACCAGGCGGACCTGGTGCGCGATGGGGTCCGAATTGAGGAAACGCATCGCGCCGCCGGGCGGCAGCAGCACGATGTGCGGCACGTACGTGCAGCCCTGCTGCTGCACGTCGACGTCGGTGGGAAGGCCTTGCATGTTCCCGGGCGGAGGGTTTTCGAGCGAGACCACGGCGTTGGCGAGCCCGCCTGTGGCCGACACCTCCAGCTCGGCGGCCGCGCGCTCGATGCCGCAGAACTTCTTGTCCACGTTGACCTGGACGACGCGCGGGACCGGAGACCCGCTCACGGTCACCCGGCCGGTGAGCGGCTCGGCGGCCGCCGCGGCGGAGAGCGCGAGCATCAGAAGGGCAGCGACTCTGCTCGACGTCATGCAGGGCTCCTTGGACTTCATTCTCCGCCGCTGGGCCGTACGGATTCAAGGGAGGGAGCGCGAAATCCGGGCGCAAATTTTTCGCTAGCTGGATCGCGCCGCCCGCGCCGGTGCGTTATGTGGAGGCGCATGAACCGGAAGCAGACCGGCTTCAACCTCGGCTACGTGCTCATCGCGGTGATGGGCGTCCTCTTCCTGCAGGACTTCTGGAGCCGCCGCCAGGCGATCGCGACCATCCCCTACAGCGAGTTCCAGAAGCTGGTCCGGGAGGACAAGATCGCCAGCGTGGTGGTGGGACAGGACCAGATCTCGGGCGACTTCAAGCAGGAGCTGAACGGGAAGAAGCGCTTCGTCGCCGTCCGGGTGGACGCCGACATCGCCAAGGAGCTGGACCAGCACGGGGTCGAATACCGCGGCCAGTTCGAGTCCGGCTTCCTGACGGCGATCGTCGGCTGGGTGGTGCCCATCGTCCTCTTCGTCGGCATCTGGATGTTCCTCGGCAGGCGCATGGCGAAGCAGCTGGGCGGGCCCGGTGGCGGGCTGATGGCCATCGGCAAGTCCAAGGCCAAGGTGTACGTGGAGACGGACACCAAGGTGACCTTCGCCGACGTTGCGGGCGTCGACGAGGCCAAGGCCGAGCTCCAGGAAGTGGTCTCCTTCCTCAAGAACCCGAAGGAACACGGCCGGCTGGGCGCTCGGATGCCAAAGGGCGTGCTGCTGGTGGGCCCGCCGGGCACCGGCAAGACGCTGCTCGCCAAGGCGGTGGCGGGCGAGGCGGGCGTGGCGTTCTTCTCCATCTCCGGCTCCGAGTTCGTGGAGATGTTCGTCGGCGTGGGCGCCGCCCGCGTGCGCGACCTCTTCGAGCAGGCCCGCGCCAAGGCGCCCTGTATCATCTTCATCGACGAGCTGGACGCGATGGGCCGCGCCCGCGGGTCCATCCCCGGTCTGGGCGGCCATGACGAAAAGGAGCAGACGCTCAACCAGCTGTTGGTGGAGCTGGACGGTTTCGATCCCGCCTCCGGCATCGTGCTGCTCGCGGCCACCAACCGGCCCGAGATCCTCGATCCGGCGCTGCTGCGCGCGGGGCGCTTCGATCGGCAGGTTCTGGTCGATCGCCCTGACCGCATCGGCCGCGAGCAGATCCTCAAGGTGCACACGCGCAAGGTGCTGCTCGATCGGGACGTCAAGCTCGAGGACGTGGCGGCGTTGACGCCCGGCTTCACCGGGGCGGACCTGGCCAACCTGGTCAACGAGGCCGCGCTGGTGGCCACCCGCCGGGGAGCGGGGCAGATCGCCATGAACGACTTCAACCTGGCCATCGAGCGCATCGTCGCCGGCCTGGAGAAGAAGAACCGGCTGCTCAACCCGCGCGAGCGCGAAATCGTGGCGCACCACGAGATGGGACACGCCATGGTTGCGGCCGCGCTTCCGGGCAGCGACGCCGTCCACAAGATCTCCATCATCCCGCGCGGCATCGGCGCGCTCGGCTACACCATCCAGCGGCCGACCGAGGACCGCTACCTCATGACCCGCGAGGAGCTCGAGAACAAGATGGCGGTGCTCTTGGGCGGACGCGCCGCGGAGCACCTGATCTTCGGCCATCTGTCCACCGGCGCCGCGGACGATCTGTCGAAGGCGACCGGGATCGCCCGCAGCATGGTCACGCGCTTCGGCATGGGGGCGCTCGGGCCGGTCACCTACGAGAGCGAGCCCAATTCCTTCCTCGGGCAGCCCTACGCGGCGCAGCGGCTCTACGGCGAAGAGACAGCGCGGGAGATCGATGTGGCGGTGCGCGAGATGGTGGAGGCGCAGTTCCAGCGGGCCCGCGCCATCCTCGCCACCAACCGCCAGCTGCTCGACGAGTCGGCGGGCAGGCTGCTGGCGCAGGAGACGCTGGCGGGGCCGGAGCTGGAGGCGATGCTGGGCAGGGTGGGCAAGGAGCCCGGCCCGCGCATCGCGGCCGCCAGCGCCTGATCGCAGCGCTGAACGAAACGTCCCGCTCCGCAGCGCCATCGGGCCGCGCGGTTGGTATGCTTCCGCGCATGCTCCTCGCCCTCCTCATCGCCCTCGCCCCTCCGGCCGAAGGGAACGTCACCCTCAAGGATTTCCACTTCGTCTCCGGAGAGGTCCTGCCCGAGCTGCGGATCCACTACCGCACCTGGGGCGACCCGAGCCATCCAGCCGTGCTGGTGCTCCACGGCACCACCGGCAGCGGCGCGCAGTTCGTCGGTGACGACTTCGCCGGCGTGCTCTTCGGCAAGGGACAGCTTCTCGACGCGGAGAAGCACTTCATCGTCCTCCCCGACGGCATCGGCCACGGCAAGTCGTCCAAGCCCAGCGACGGCCTGCACGCGCGTTTTCCCCATTACACGTACGACGACATGGTGGCGGCGCAGCACGAGTTGCTGGCCAGGCTCGGCGTCAAACACCTGCGCCTGGTCATCGGCACCTCGATGGGCGGCATGCACACCTGGATGTGGGGCGAGAAGTATCCGGACGCCATGGACGCGCTGATGCCGCTGGCCAGCGCGCCGGTGCAGATCGCCGGCCGCAACCGCGTGATGCGCAGCATGGTGATGGATTCCATCCGCGGCGACCCTGCCTGGTCCAATGGGGAGTACCGCGAGCAGCCGCTGGTGGGCCTGCGCGGGGCGATGGACGTCATCCTCCTGATGGGCAGCGCGCCCTTGCGCTGGCACGACCAGTATCCCGACCGCGACGGGGCGGACGCCTTCTACCGGGACTGGATGAAGAAGCGGCTGCCCGGCTACGACGCCAACGACGTGCTCTACGCCTTCGACGCGTCGCGCGACTACGATCCCTCGCCGAAGCTCGCCTCCATCCGCGTTCCGCTGGTGGCGGTGAACTCCGCCGACGACGCCATCAACCCGCCCGAGCTGGGCATCCTGGAGCGCGAGATCAAGAAGGTCCCGCAGGGCGAATACGTCCTGGTTCCGGCCTCGAAGTCGACGCGCGGCCATGGCACGCACACCTTCCCGGTCTTCTGGAAGCAGCACCTCGCGCGCCTCCTGGAAAAGAGCGGCGGGTTGACAGATTCCTCCGGCGAACGCCAAGCTGCGCACCCGGCAGTTCGCCCCCAGGGGAGGAATCCATGAAGAACGTCCTGTTCGCGGTGGCCTTGTTTGCCAGCAGCGCAGCCCTGGCCGAGGTGAAGAGCGAAGACATCAAGGTCAGCGGTTGGCATTGCGAGAAGTGCCCCGGCAAGACCGAGGCGAAGATGAAGGCCGTCAATGGCGTCGAGTCGGCCAAGGCCGATCGCGCCAAGGGCGTCGTGACCGTGAAGTACGACGACAGCAAGGCCAAGCACGCGGATCTGGAGAAGGCCGTCGCCGACTCCGGATTCTCCGTCGGCAAGTAGTTTTCGTCCGGGGGCCCGGCGCTACTTGCCGGGCACCACCGGCCGCAGCGGTTCCTCGTTCACCGTGAGCCGGAAGACGTCCGGACGGGAGTAGTGCCCCGCGACGTCGAAGTCGTATTTGCCCCGCGCGATCTCGTCGAGGTCCAGCTCGGCGGTAAGGATCCCCTGCTCGTCGAAGAGCGGTCCCGCGAGCACCTTGCCCAGCGGATCGACGATGCAGCTTCCTCCCCGCATCAGCGGCGTCTGCGGATCCTCGCCGAGCGCGTTGGGGATGTCCGCCGGCAGGTCGCGCCGGCGCAGCACCTGGCAGGCGCTGAGCACGAAGCAGCGGCCCTCCAACGCCACGTGGCGCATGGTGGGCAGCCAGGTCTCGCGATCGTCGGCGGTGGGCGCGCAATAGATCTGCACGCCCTTGGCGTACATGGCCATGCGCAACATGGGCATGTAGTTCTCCCAGCAGATGACCGCGCCGAGCCGGCCCACGCGCGTGTCGAAGACCGGCAGCGTGGAGCCGTCGCCCATGCCCCACACCAGCCGCTCGGCGGCCGTGGGCATCAGCTTGCGATGCTTGCCCAGGAACCCCCCCTCGCCGGAGAAGAAGAGCGCCGTGCAGTAGAGCGTGCCGCCGGCGCGCTCGATCACTCCCACCACCAGGTGCAGACGGTGCTCGCGCGCCACCTTCGCGATTCGCTCCACCTCGGGCCCGGGAGCCTCGATGGCGCTGTCGAAGTAGCGGCGGAAGTGATCGCGGCCTTCGCGCGTGCGCCGGCCCACCACCGCGCCGAAGTCCATGCCTTTCGGGTAGCCGGAGACGAACGCCTCGGGAAACACCGCCAGCTCGGCTCCCTGCCTCGCAGCGTCCGCCGCCAGCGCCTCCAGCTTTTCCAGCGTCCGCGCGCTGTCGAAAGGCGCCGGCGCCGCCTGCACCACCGCAGCCGTTACCTTCATGCGTCACCAACCCTGCAGCGATTCCTCGAAGAGGTGTGTCAGATCGCTCTCGTCCACCGGCCGCGGCGAGAGCTTGGTCACGCGCGCCTGCGGCAGCGTGCCCTGCACCAGCGCGGGGATGTCCGCCTTGCCATAGCCCACCGCGCGCAGCCCGTTGGGAACCTTGAGGCGCTGCATGATGGCCACCAGCCGGTCGGAGAGGATCTTGCCGGCGTCCTCGAGCTTCGCCTTCGACGTGTCGGCCCCGAGGATCTGCGCCGCGATCAAGTGGCGATCGGGGCAGGCCTGCGCCGTGAAGCGGAAGACCGCCGGCGCGTTGAGGATGACGGACATGCCGTGCGGCACGATGGGATGGGTTCCGGGAAAGCCCTGCGGCCGGAAGTCCTTCACCATGCCGGAGACCGGGTACGACATGCCGTGCGGCAGGTGCACGCCGGCGTTGCCGAAGCCCACGCCGGCGTATGAGGCGGCGAGCTGCATCTTCTCGCGCGCCTCGTCGTCGTCTGGATTCTCCACCGCGCGCACGAAGTACTTCGACACCCAGCGCAGCGCCTCCAGCGACCAGACGTCGCTGATGGGGTTGGAGCCCTGGTAGGCGGGCCGCAGCACCGGCCGCTCCGGCCGCTGGCGCTCGTGGAAGGGCAAGGCGGTATACGACTCGATGGCGTGGCTGAGCACGTCGAATCCGCTGGTGGCCGCGACCTGGGGCGGCATCGAGCGCGTGTTGTCGGGATCGAGGATGCCGAGCAGCGGCTTGAGCCTGCGATGCGCGATGCCCGTCTTCGCGTGCAGCGGCGTGTAGTCGAAGATGGCGACGCCGGTGGTCTCGCTGCCGGTTCCTGCCGTGGTGGGCACCGCGATCAGCGGCTTGAGCGGACCGGGCGCGGGCTTGCCCTTGCCGATGGGCGCGTTGACGTAGTCGAGGAAGTCGGCCGGGTAGGTGGCGTAGAGGTTGGCCGCCTTGGCGGTGTCGATGGTGGAGCCGCCGCCCACCGCCACGAAGGAGTCGAACTCTCCCTGCGTGGCGAAGTCGATGGCCTCGCGGAAGGAGACGTCGGTCGGTTCGACGCGGACGCGGTCGAACAGCTCGAAGGAGATGTGGTTCTCGCGCAGGCTCTCCACGACCGTCGCCACCGGCTGGAGCCTGGCGAGATTCTGGTCGGTCAGCACCATCACCCGCCGCGCCTTCATCTCGGCCAGGTCCATGCCGATCTCGCGGGTGACGCCCTTGCCGAAGCGGATGCTGGAAGCAGCCAGCTCGAACGCGTTTTCCCGGGCCACAGGGGCCTCCCTAGGTGGACGCCGACGCGGTGCGTGCCGGCGCACCCCCGGCCTGCCACCCGAGCCACAAAACCGCAAGCGCCATCGCGCAGAGGACCACCGCGATGCTGATGCGCGACAGCGCGGTCATGAGCGTCAGCGTGCCGCTGGCCATGCCCGTGAACGCCAGCCCCACCACCGGCAACACCGGCACACCGCAGCCCGCCAGGGTGCAGGGGCCAGTGGTGAGCCCCAGCACGCTGGTCATCGCGCCCGCCACGCCTGCAGGCCGCGCGGCCTTCATGCCCAGGCCGCACGCAACGGCCGTTCGGCGCCGATGCGCCCAGAGCGCGAAGAAGGTTCCGAAGACCAGCGACATGAGCAGAATGCGCACCAGGGTGGGCACGTCGACGATGAATCCCCAGTCGATGCCTTCCACCTTGTTGTCGGCGCTGACCCAGGCGATGGCCATGTTGGAGAGGAACGAAAGCTTGCTGCGCAGCGGATCGTCCCCAGCCAGGTATTCGGGCAGCCTGGGGAGCCAGGGATTGAAGGTGAAGAAGTCGGGCGGCCGGCGCGCGATGGAGAGGATGGCCACCGGCGCTACCAGGTTGAAGACCGACACGGCGGCGGTCACTGCCAGCGCGATCTTCCAGCCGGAGCGCAACGCCGCGCCGATCCCGCGAACCGTTCTTCGGACTGCATCCGGCACCACGCGAACCATTCCGGGCTCTCCATTCACGATCGGTTGAGCATACGGGCAACGACGCGGCCCGACAACCCGCCGTGTTGACTTGTTTACGCGGCGTATGTTACGCGCGCAGAAGTCCCACGACATCATTGAGCACACACCTGGAGCGGACGAGGAGGCCTCATGGCAGGTCGACCGACGCGTCGGGATTTCCTTTCCAGACTGGGTGTCACTGCAGCGGCGGCCGTCGGAGGGTCGGCGGCAGGGCTGGGTCTCGCCGGGATTGCCCGCGCGGAGGAGAAGCCCAAGGGCACCATTCCCGACAAGCCCTTCAAGATTGGCCACATGACCTTCTTCACCGGCGCCGGGGCGGTACTGGGCGAGCCCATGTTCAAGGGCGGCCTGCTCGCGGCCGACGAGATCAACGAGAAGGGCGGCCTGCTCGGCAAGCGGAAGATCGAGCTGCTCAAGGCCGACGAGGCCGCCGGCACCGACGCCAACACCAAGGAGATGCGCCGCCTCAAGCTCTCCGAGAAGATCGACATGTTCATGGGCATCACCTCCAGCGGCAACACGCCCGCGCTGGGGCCGGTGGCGGAAGAGCTAAGGCTGCTCACCATGTTCATCGACGGCTGCACCGACTTCCTCTTCGACAAAGCGGTGCCCAATCCGCACTACATCTTCCGCATCACCAACATCCAGTCCGCCGACGGCTCCACCTGCGCGCTGGGCGTGGCCATGACCTGGCCCGACGTGAAGAAGGTGGCGCACATCCATCCCGACTACTCGTACGGGCGCAACTGCTTCGACCACTTCAGCATCGTCACCAAGAAGCTCTTGCCCGCGGCGCAGAACGTCTCGGAGGCGTGGCCCAAGCTCTTCTCCACCGACTTCACGCCGCACATCACCAAGTCGCTGGCCGCCAAACCGGATCTGCTGGTCACCTCGCTGTGGGGCGGCGACTACGTGGCGTTCTACAAGCAGGCGCTGCAGCACGGCCTCTTCAGCAAGATGAAGGTGGCCACCACGCTGGCGCTGGGCTCGGCGCCGCAGTCCATCGGCAAGGATCATCCCGAAGGCGTGCTCACCGGCTGCCACGCCAACTACCACTTCAGCTATCCGGCGGGGAACCGCTGGCCGCTGAACAAGACCTTCGTCGAGCGCTACAAGGCCAAGTTCAACGAGTATCCCAACTTCCAGGCCGAGGGCGCGTACACCGCCACCTACGTGCTCAAGACCGCCATCGAGAAGGCCAACAAGCTGATGGGCGGCTGGCCCGACGACGACGCCATCATCAGCCAGATGGAAGGCATGATGTACCCGGGCCCCGGCGGCTACGTGTACATCCGCCCCGACAACCACCAGGGCTACAAGGACGCGATCACCGGCTTCAGCAAGAACGTGCCGGAGTACCCGTTCCCCATCCTCGATCCGGCGCGGATCATCACCATCCCCATCCGCAACATCACCGCACCTCCGGGATGGCCAAAAGGCGACCCAACTTCGACGTACACGTGGATCGACCAGACCTGGCCCCAGGTGAAGGCGACATAAGAACCGCCGCGAGCGCGGACATCCTGAGTGGACATCCTCGTCATCCATCTCTTCAACGCGCTCCTGTACGCGTCTGTCCTGTTCCTCATCGCCGGGGGGTTGAGCCTCATCTATGGCGTGATGCGGATCGTCAACCTGGCGCATGGGAACCTCTATGCGCTGGGGGCCTTCGCCACCGCCTCGGCGGTGGGACAGTGGTTCGGGGGGTCGAATTCCGTTTGGCTGTACTTCCTGCTGCCGACGGGCGCGGTGGCGGCCGCCGCCATCGGCGCCGTGCTGGAGCCCACGCTGCTACGCCCGTTCTACCGGAGGCCGGAGGAATACCAGCTGCTGGTCACCTTCGGCCTCCTCATGATCCTCGAAGACGTGATGCGCTTCATCTGGGGGCCGTACCCGGTCTCCGCCACGGTTCTCTTCGAAAAGATGGGCAGCGCGCAGATCGGCGAGTTCATCTATCCCCGCTACAACCTTTTGGTCATCGGCATCGGCGGGCTGGCCGCCTTCCTGCTCTGGGCTTTCATCTACCGCACGCGCTTCGGCGTGGTGCTGCGCGCCACGTCGCAGGACATGCGCCGCGCCTCGGCGCTGGGCATCAACGTCAACGCCGTCTACGTGCAGGCCTTCACCATCGGCTGCTTCATGGCCGGGCTGGCCGGCGCCATCGTCGTGCCCGGACAGTCGGCGGTGCTGGGCATGGGCGTGGACGCGCTGGTGCTCTCCTTCATCGTGGTGGTGATCGGCGGGCTGGGCAGCCTGGAAGGCGCGCTGGTGGGCGCGCTGATCGTGGGACTCTTGCGCGAGTTCGCCATCAGCACGTTCCCCGAGCTGGAGCTGGCGGTGCTCTACCTGATCGCCGCGGTCGTCCTCCTGGTGCGCCCGGCCGGGCTCTTCGGGCGGACGACGTGACCGAGATCGCCCTGGCTCATCCGGGGGTCCGCTCGCCGCTCCGGACGGCGGTCTGGGCGGTGCCCATCGCCGTGCTCCTGGTCGTGGTGCCTTGGCTGCTGGATTCGTACCGGACCATCCAGCTCGAGTACGGCCTCATCTTCGGGATCGCCGGCATCGGCTTCAACCTCCTGCTCGGCTACACCGGCCTGCTTTCTTTTGGCCATGCGGCCTACTTCGGCGTCGGCGCCTACAGCGTCGCCTTCATGGTGAAGTACCTGCACGTGAGCTCGATGGAGCTGTTCCTGCTCGGGAGCATCGTCGGGACCCTGATCGTGACCGCCGTGTTTGGCTACGTCTGCGTGCGGTACACACGAATCTTCTTCAGCATCCTCGCGCTCTCGCTCTCGCAGGTGCTCTGGAGCCTGGCGTTCAAGTTCTTCTGGGTGACCGGCGGCACCGATGGGTTGCGCGTCCCGACGCCGAAGCTCCTGGGAATGGCCGCGGGGGAGAACGAGGACAAGACCTACTTCCTCTCCCACGGCTACTACTATTACGTCCTCGCGGTGTTCGTGATCTGCGTCGCGGTGATGTGGCTCATCGTCCACTCGCCGTTCGCCAAGGCGCTGCAGGCCATCCGCGACAACGAAACCCGCGCGCGCTTCGTCGGCCTGCGCATCCGCAGCTATCGATTCGTCGCCTTTCTCGTCTCCGGGGTCTTCACCGGGATCGCCGGCGCGCTCTGGGTTCCGCTCAACGGCCTCGTCACGCCTGACGCCATGGTGTGGACTTTCTCGGGAGAGATCGTCTTCATGACCGTGTTGGGCGGGTTCCGCAACTTCACCGGCCCCATCGTCGGCGCCGTCGTCTACAACTTCCTCAAGGACTACGCCGTCGGGTTCACCGTGTACTGGCAGACGTTCATGGGCGTCATCCTGGTGGTGCTGGTGATGGTGCTGCCCACCGGCATCGTCGGCAGCGCCAAGCTGCTCTGGGGAACCGCGCGAAGGAGGCTCGCCCGGTGACCGCCCTGTTGGAGACGCAGAAGCTGACCAAGTACTTCGGCGAGACCCACGCCGTGGACAAAGTCGACTTCTTCGTCGGCCAAGGCGAGGTTCTCTCGCTGATCGGCTCCAACGGCGCGGGCAAGACGTCACTGGTCAACCTGATCAGCGGCCTCTTTCCGGCCGACAGCGGCAAGATTTTCCTGCGCGGCGTGGACGTGACCCACCAGACGGTGCAGGCCCGGATCAAGGCGGGGATCGCGCGCAGCTTCCAGATCGTCAACCTCTTCGACGAGCTGACGGTGCTCGACAACGTCGCGCTCTCGATCTTCTCTCGCGAGGGCAAGACGAAGAAGCTCTTCTCGCTGGCCGATCACCAAGGCGGCGTCTGGCAGGAGGCGCACGACATCCTGCGG
>DASRTX010000298.1:0-5249 GCA_035655715.1 Myxococcales bacterium
CAAGGTCTACCCGGTCCCGGAGGAGATCGACCGCGAGATCGCGCGCCTCAAGCTGCGCAGCATGGGTGTGAAGGTCGACAAGCTCACCCCGGCGCAGGAAAAGTACCTCGCCTCGTGGGAAGAGGGGACGTAAGAGAGCCGCATGCCCGTCTGGCAAGCGGTCGTCTACGGCATCGTGCAGGGGCTGGCGGAGTTTCTGCCCATCTCCAGCAGCGCGCATCTCACCTTGCTGCCCTGGGTGATGGGCTGGGAGGACCCCGGCCTCTCCTTCGACGTGGCGCTGCACTGGGGCACGCTCGCGGCGGTGCTGATCATCTTCTGGAAGGACTGGATCCGGCTTCTCAGCGCTGGCCTCGCCGGCCGCGGCACGGAGGCGGATCGCCGGCTCTTCTGGGGCCTGGTCATCTCCTCCGTCCCCGCCGCCATCATCGGCAAGCTGCTCGACAAGTGGGCAGAGGAGAACCTGCGCGCGCCGCTCTTGATCGCCTGCACCATGGCGGCGCTGGGGATCATCCTTTGGGTCGCCGATCGGGTGGGACGCAAGTCGCGCGACCTCACCGAGATGACGCTGCCGCGCGCCTTCTCCATCGGCGTGGCGCAGGCGGCGGCGCTGGTGCCCGGAGTGTCGCGCAGCGGCGCCACCATCTCGGTGGGGCTCTTCGAGCACTTCACCCGCGAGGAGATCGCCCGGTTCAGTTTTCTGATGTCCACGCCCATCATCTTCGGCGCCGGCCTGGTGAAGCTGCCCAAGATGCTGCACGAGATGAACGCGGGCACCGGCCAGGTGACCTTGGCCGGCCTCGCGGCCGGGTTTCTCGCCTCCGCCGTCGTGGGGGCGGTGGTCATCCGCTGGATGCTCGATTACCTGCGCCGCCGGACCTACGCGGTGTTCGCCTGGTACCGCCTCGCGGTGGCCGCCCTGGTGGTTGTGCTGTGGCTGAGCGGCAAGCGCTGACGCTCCCGCAGATCCGGCGGGCCATCGCGCAACACCAGCCGGTGCTGCGCCCGGAGTTCGGGCGTGCCGCGGCCGTGCTGGTGCCGCTCTTGCCCCGGCCGGAAGGCCTGCACGTCCTCTTCACCGAGCGCAGCAAGGAGCTGCGTTCGCACGCGGGGCAGATCAGCTTTCCCGGCGGGTCGGTGGACCACAGCGACCCGGACGTGCGCGCAGCCGCCCTGCGCGAGGCGCGCGAAGAGGTGGGGCTGCGCGAGGAGCACGTGGAGGTGCTGGGCACGCTCGACGACTGCCCTACCTTCGTCACCGGCTACGTCATCTCCCCTGTCGTCGGCGTCATCGACCCGCTCGCCTTCACCGCCGCCGGCCGGTATCCATGGGAGCCCAGCGCGGCCGAGATCGCCGCGCTGCACGAGCTGCCGCTCTCGGGCTTCCAGGATCCGGCCAACCTGCGCGTCGAGCTGCACGAGCGCGAGGGGCAGACCTACGAGCTGCTCTGGTACACGGTGCAGGGGGCGGTGGTGTGGGGCGCCACCGCGCGCATCCTCCACCAACTCATCCAACTCGCCCAGGAGGATCCGGGCTTGCCCGGAGCCGGGCGGAGGGCGTAGCCCGGAGCATTGGAGACGGTGCCATGAGCTTGCACGCAGTCATCCTGGCAGGCGGCAGCGGCACGCGCTTCTGGCCGCTGTCGCGCGCGAAGAAGCCCAAGCAGTTCCTCGCGCTCGCCACCGGTCGGCCGCTGATCGCCGAGACCTTCCTGCGCGTGGAGCCGCTCTCTTCTTCCGCACGCACCTGGGTGGTGTGCGGCAAGGACCACGCCGCCGCCGTCCGCGCCGCGCTGCCCAACCTGCCCGAGCCGCATCTGGTGGTGGAGCCGGTGGCGCGCAACACCGCCCCGGCCATCGGGCTCGCGTGCGTGCACGCGCTGCGCGAGGACCCGGACGCTACCTTGATGGTGCTGCCCAGCGATCATCACATCGCCCGGCCCGACGCCTTTCGCGACGCGCTGCAGACCGCTGCCCGAGCCTGCCAGGGCGGCGATCTGCTGACGCTCGGCATCAAGCCGGCCCGGCCGGAGACCGGATACGGGTATCTACGGCGGGGCGCCGAGAAATCGCCCGGGGTCTTCGCGGTGGAGGCCTTCGTGGAGAAGCCCGACGCGGCCACCGCGCAGCAGTACGTGCGGGATCCGGCGTATGCGTGGAACGCCGGCATCTTCGTCTTCCGCGCCGACGCCATGCTCGACGCGCTGCGCCGCCATCTTCCTGCCGTGCATGCCGGACTCACGGCGGCCGGCGATTTCGCCGCGCTGCCTTCCATCAGCATCGACTACGGCGTGATGGAGCCGGAGTCGAAGGGATCGGGCCGCATCGCGCTGGTGCCGGGCGACTTCGGCTGGAGCGACGTGGGCTCGTTCGCCGCGCTGCCCGAGGTGCGGCAGCTCGACGCACGCGGCAACGCGCTGAGCGGCGATACGCTGGCAATCGATTGCGACGGGTGCGTGGTGCTGGCCGAAGCTGGGAGGTTGGTGGCCGCGGTGGGGCTCGAGGGAGTCTGCGTGATCGATGCCGGCGACGCAGTGCTGGTGGTTCCCCGAGATCGCGCCCAGGACGTCCGCGCCGTGGTGGACGCGCTCAAGGCCAGCGGCCGTTTCGAGAGGTTGTGACCGCCAATTTTCAGTGGCCCGGCACTTTTTTACGAGGGTCTGTTTCCTTGACTCACCCCGGAACTTGCTGCGAAGTGAAGGGTGCACAATCCTGGACGAGAGGCGAGGCGCATGCGGGCTCTGCAAGGGCTGATACTACTGTTGTCGGTCGCCGGTTCCGCGGCGGCGCAGAAGGTGGACGAGGCGCTGCCGCTGCCGCTTCCCGGACCTTCGCTGCCCCCGCTGGATCTCAGCTTGCTCAAGGACACGTCGCTCTGCGTGTTCCCCTTCGTCAAGGAGACTGCCGGCGGCAGCTCCGACAAGAAGTATCTGGAGTCCATCCAGAAGACCTTCTTCGACGTGGCCAAGGACTCGCCGCTGCTCAAGGACGCCGTGCTGCTGGGCGATACCACTTCGAAGTGCGAGCCGCGCGACGCCGCCTGCTTCTCCGGCGTCGGCAAGATGGCGCGGTGCCAGAACGTGCTGGTGGGCTCGTCGGCGGCCAAGGGCAACGGCTTCGTGCTCTCGGTGCGCATCTTCGAAGTGGCCAAGCAGAGGGTGCTCCCCGGCTCGGAGGTGGAGCAGGTGCTGGAGACCGATCGCCAGGGCGACGTGCAGGCCTGGGCGGAAGGGCAGGCGTGCCGCGCCCTTCAAGTCAAGTGCGTCGGGCGGCTGTACGTCGATGCTGACCGCAAGGACATGAACATCTACGTGGACAACCGGCTGGCGCCGCGCACCTTCAAGACGCCGGAGGCCATCCCGGTCGAGCCGGGCGTGCACGCCGTGCGACTGACGGTGGGGCAGCGCACCTCGCTGGAGAAGAAGGTAGCGGTGCGTCGCGGCGGCTTCTCCGAGACCGTCTTCGCGCGCCAGACCGAGAAGGGCGGCCTTCCGCTCTGGCTCGCCTCGGAGCTGCACGGCACCCGGCCCGACCCCAGCGTGGACGTGCAGGAGGGCGGCTGGAAGAAGCCCGTGGGCTACAGCATGGCCGCCGCGGGCATCCTCGCCGCCGGCATCGGCGTGTACGAAGGCCTGCACAGCAAGAGCCTGATGAACCAGGCCAACGACAACTACAAGCTGAACGGCGGCTACTTCCAGAGCGACCTGGCGACCATCGACTCGGCCAAGAGCTCCGCCACCACCGCCAACATCCTCTTCGCGGTGGGCGGTGTGCTGCTCGCCGCCGGTCTCACCACTGCCTTCGTCTTCTAGAGTGAGGAGCGCTTCGATGAGCCGACTGTTTGCGGCCTGCCTTGCTAGCGGGATCTTCGCGGCGTGCTCCGTCTCCCCGACGGGCGCCTGCGACACCGACGCGAACTGCGCCGCGCCGGCGGTATGCGACACGGGGCGCAAGGTCTGCGCGCTTCCCTGCGAGCCCAAATGCGGCATCGGCGAGGTGTGCCAGAGCGCCAAGTGCCTGCAGCAGGGGCCGGTGGTGAAGACCGTGTCCGCGCCGACCACCTGGACCAAGCGGGCGGGCAACGTCACCGTGACGGCGTCCATCGACTCCGGCGCCAACGCCACCACCTCCAGCGCGGCGCTGCATGTGGCCGGCCAGGCCGACGTCGCCGGGACTACCAGCGAGACCGGGCAGGTTCGCACGTACACGTTCAGCGTGCCGGGGACGTATCAGACCGCCCTCTTGGAGACGCCGGTCGCCTTCACCGTCGACGCCGTGGACAACGCCGGCCACACCACGCTGCCCAACGCCATCGGCTCGGGCCAGCTGCTCATCGACGACAAGGCGCCCACCGCGGGAGGCGTCACCGTCAACGGAGGGGTCACGGCCACCGACAACCTCCAATGGTTCAGCCAGGGGCAGTCGACGCCCATCGACGCACAGGTCACGCTCCAGGATGGCGGCAGCGGCATCGATCCGGCCTCGTTGAAGCTGATGTCGGGTGCCACTCAGATCAGCACCGGCGCCCCGTCGTGCTCCTCCGGTGCGGCAGCGATCACCTGCCACTTCTCCATCTCCGCCCAGACGCCAGTCATCGCCGCCGGAGCGCAGGGCGAGGTGCAGTTCTCGATCGTGGGGACCGACGTCGCCGGAAATAGCCTGCCGAACAACACCGCGGCGGTGGGGATCGACGGGAAGCCGCCGGTGATCACCTTCACCATCGGCGATGCAGGCGCGACCGGTGTGACTACGAAGTATCCGATCGATGGTACCGGCTGCGTGACCGTGGCCGATGCAACCTTCTTCTGCGGTCATGACGGCAAGCACTTCCTGCGCGCCGGTGACACCAGCGAGTTGGCGTTTACGCTGAGCGACTCCACCGGCACGACCGACAAGGGCAGTGGGCCGGGTCCCGCCTCGGGAACGTGCACCATCGCGGGCAGCACCTCGACGTGCACGGTGAGGTTCGATACGCCGTCGGGCACGTTCCGCTTCCCGGCGAACTTCGCGACCGCGACGTTTACGACGACCACGGACGGGACGGGCACGGTGTCGGTCACCGCGAATGCGAAGGACGCGGCGGGCAATCCAGCAACGGCGGTAACGATCCCAAGCGTGGCCGTGACTCGCGTGAAGTGGATGCGGCAGGTAGCGCCCGCCATCAACCTCGCGGGAGCGCCGCTACTGTCGGCGCAGGTCGGTCAGGTCATCGTTGGTGGCTCGGTCTCAGCAGGGAGCGACCCGATTCA
>DASRTX010000299.1:0-2503 GCA_035655715.1 Myxococcales bacterium
GCGGGTCGCGCCGTGGCGGCGCCGGAGGGGATCCTGGCGATGGCGGCCATAGACGTAGGTGCCAGCGTAGGCCGGGTTCTGCAGGATGTGCAGCACCCGGGCGCTGTCAGCGGGCACCCAGACGATCTCGTGCGGGGCTGGCCCGCGGAGCGGCCGCACCGGCAGCGCCAAGCCGTGGCGCTGCAAGTCGCGCATCACCGCTTTGGCGCTCTGCAGCGCCTGGAAGGTGCTGAATACCAGCCGCAGGCGCGCCTGCACCTCCTCGTCGGGATTGAGGATGATCTCGCCGCCGCGCCCGTAGGCGAGACCGGCTGGCAATGGCAGGCGCAGGTCACCGCGTGCCGCCTTCTGCCGCTCGCCCTGGTGCAGGCGCATTCGGATCTGGTGCAACTCCGCCTCGCTCATCAGGCCCGACAGACCCAGCAGGAGGCACCAGCAGGCCCAGCCATTCGGCATGCTCGAGAGCGCGGCTCTCGGGGTTGGCCGCCAGGTCGCAAAAACCCTTGGCCATGCCGTCCAGGCTAAGCTCGCGCAGACGATCCAGTGTTGGGTGGTTCAGCAAGGCTGCTCTCCTCAATGGAAATAACGCGATCCGCGGATGTTGTCGTGCAGCAGGGGCGTGCTGTCCGCGGCTTGCGGCGACGTCTGCTGGTCAAGCCGGTGCTTGAGGATCGAGGCGACGCTGTCGTACGACAGCGCCCCGACCTCGATGGCCCGGATGCTGACTGCCTCCGCGCGCGCCGCCGCGATGCCGCGGAACAACCGCAATACACCGCGGCAGGTCCGGAAGCCCTGCTCCGGATGCGGCCGCCGGGCCAGCACGGCAAGGATCAGCGCCTCCGTGCTGGGACCAATGTCGCGCGCCTGTCGCTGGAGGCGTTCAGGGGTCCACTCGGCATAGCGCCGGTGCGCGCTGGGCATGTGGTCGGGCTGGGTGTGATGCCGCGGGCCGGTGTAGTGCCGCAGGTGAGCCGCAACCCGCTTGCCACGATGGAATACCTCGATGGTGCGGGCGGTGGCGCGGGTATCGACCTGCTCACGGAGCAGCGCGTGCGGCACCGAGTAGCAGAAGCCTGCGACCTCGACATGATAGTCGATCCCGACGCGGACCAGACGCCATTCCGCGTACTCGTAATCCTGCTCCGGCAAGGATTGCATGGCAGGACGCTCGACGGCTTCGAAGAGTTGCCGACGGCTGACACCCAGGCGGCGCATCTCGCGGCCATTCATCCGCTCGACGGCCACGGCTATCGCGGCATTGCATTCAGCCAGCGAGAAGAACGTGAGATGCCGCAAACGGCCCAGGATGTAGCCCTGCGCGAAGCGTACTCCGGCCTCAACCGCGGCCTTGTCCTTGGGCTTTCTCGGTCGCGCGGGCAGGATGCCGACGCCGTAGTGCGCCGCCATCGCGCCGTAGGTGCGGTTCAACTCGGGATCGTAGAACGACGCCTTGGTGACGCCGCTCTTGAGGTTGTCCGGCACCAGCAATCTCGGCACCGCCCCGTAGAACCGGAACATCCGGACATGCGCGCCAATCCAGTCCGGCAGGCTCTGCGTCCAGCTCGCCTCGGCATAGGTCAAGTTCGACGCGCCGAGCACGCCGACGAAGATCTCCGCCAGGCGCACCGCGCCGGTGAGCGGGTCGACGATCGGCACCTTCTTGCCGGAGTAATCCACGAAGGCCTTGTGCCCAGCAACATGGGTCTGCCGCATGGTCGGCGACAGGCGCCGCTCGAATGCCCGGAACAACTCGCAGAACCGGCTGTAGCCATAGCCCTGCGGATGAACCGCCGCGTATTCCTCCCAGAGGATCGTCAGGCTGACCCCGGGACGCTTCAACTCACGCGCCAGCGCGCCCCAGTCCGGCTCGGGGTAGCGCCGGGCACCGGACTTGCAACTCGGCGCGGGAAACAACCGCTGCTCGATCGCCGCATCCGTCAGATCGGGCGCCAGGGGCCAGCCAAGCCCCGCCGCGCCCGCGCGTGCCAGATAGTCCTGCACCGTGCTGCGGCCCACGCCCACCTCGCGGGCAATGACCCGGGCACTCGCCTGGGCGCCAAAATGCAACTGCAGGACCTGCCGTATCCGCCGCATGGACAGCCTCTCCGTCGGCATCCCATCCCCTCCATCGATTGCGACAGGGAAACGCTGGAGCCAGGTGAACACTGACCTGCTAAACGACCTCCGATCCCGGCGGCCCTCCCTCCCTCCGGGGGGTGGCCGGGATCAGATTGGAAGGGTGGCCGCCATCAGATCGGTAGGGTGGCCGCCATCAGGCTGGAATACCTGGCCGCCTTGGATTGGAATCCACAGCTGCGTGGACCTGGAGAAGCGGGCTCGGGTGGATCATCCGCTGCGGGTGATCCGCGGCATCGTCAACGCCACGCCGGTTGAGCTATCGGGGGAGTTCAACGCGCTGTACTCGCCCTTTGGCCGAGAATCGGTTCCGCCGGAGCGCTTGCTGCGTCCCCTGCTGCTGCAGGCCTTCTCGATCCGTTCGGAG
>DASRTX010000300.1:0-11086 GCA_035655715.1 Myxococcales bacterium
CCTGCTTGCTGGTGACGAGGCAGCTGTAGTTCGCCGCGTCTCCCAGGACCACGCCGGTGAGGGTCAGGCTGGCGGTGGTGGCACCGCTGACGCTGCCGCCGTCGGTCAATGCATTGGAGCCCTTGAACCACTGGTAGCTGAGGGTGCCGGCGCTGCTCGCCGTCACCGTGAAGGAGGCCGAGCCGCCCTCGACGAGCGTCTGGGTCCCGGACTGGCCGGTGATGAGGGGCGAGGTCGCGATGCTGAGCGCCGCGGCGGCGGAGGTCGTGCTGCTGGTGGTGCTGCCCAGCGTGCTGGTGACGACGCAGTCGTAGCTGCCGGCGTCACCGGCGGCGACGGACGGCACGGTGTAGCTGGGGCTGGTAGCGCCCGCGATGCCGGCGCCGTCCTTGCGCCACTGGTAGCCGAGCGTGCCGCTGCCGGCTGCCACGACCGTGAAGGTCACCGATCCGGACGCGGTGGCCACCTGGTTGGTGGGCTGGGCGAGGATCACGGGAGCACCGTTGACGGACAGGAAGGCGCCCGCGGAGACGGCCATGGAGGAGGTGGCGCCCAGGGTGTTGGTGACGACGCAGTCATAGACGCCGGCGTTGGCGGGCGTGACGGCCGTGAAGGACAAGGTCGCTTGCGTCGCTCCAGGGAGGACGACGCCGTCCTTCCGCCACTGGTAGGTGACCGTCCCGTTGCCGGTGGCCGCCACCGTGAAGGAAGCATTGCCGCCTGCCGCGACGGTGAGCGCCGCGGGCTGGGAAGAGATGGCGGGAGAGGTCGCGCTTCCGGCGGACACGGTCAGACCGGCGGAGGCAGTGGCGGTGGAGGTGCTGGTCGCGCCCAGCTTGTTGCTCACGACGCAGGAGTAGTTGCCGGCGTGCGAGGCGCTCGCCGAGGTGATCAAGTAGCTCGCCTGATTCGCGCCGAGGATGTCGACGCCGTCCTTCTTCCACTGGTAGCCGAGCGTGCCGTTGCCGGACGCCGCCACCATGAAGATGACGTTTCCGCCCACTGCGGTGGACTGGGCCGCGGGCTGGGCGACGATCACCGGGGCGGTGTTGACGGCGACAATGGCGCCCGAGGAGACGGCGACCTGGGAAGCACTGCCCAAGGTGTTGGTGACGATGCAGTCGTAGACGCCGGCGTTCGCCGCGGTGACGGCCGGGAGGGCCAGGCTCGCGGCGGTGCCGCCGGGAAGGACGGTGCCGTCCTTGCGCCACTGGTAGGTCAGGGTGCCGTTGCCGGTCGCGGCTACGGCAAGGGTTGCCGCAGCGCCGGAGACCACCGTAGCCGCGGCGGGCTGGGTGGTGATGGTGGGCGCGCCGGCCGTGGGAGCGGGGCTGGTGCCGCATCCGACGAAGGAGAATGCGGCAAGGCCCGCTGCGAGCAGAAGACCGGGTCGGCTTGAAAGCATCATTAGTGGGTTCGCTCCGCGGTTGGGGACGGCCCACGCCGCAGGAGCAAACGAAGCGCCAAGCGATCAGCAGGGTTCGCCGAGCGCGGCAACTGACTGATCTTGAAGGCCTATCGGGTACACGGGAGCAGGTGCCCGACCACGACCTACCCTTTCGGGCAGCCACGGCATTTCGTGGCCCACGGCATTTCGTGGCCCACGAAGGGTCGCGATCCGGCTCGACTCACAGCGTCAGGTCGTCAGGCCAGCGGGTCCGGCACGCCGTCCATGTTGTCGTCTTCGTACGCGTCGATGGAGGCGGCGACGTTCTCCTCGATCTGCTGATGAGTGGCGGGATCGGCCGGATCGAGAGCGCCACCGCCGGGATTCTCGAACCACCTGTTGGGGGCGATGTTCACGTCGAGGTTGTTGTGGTTCGTTCCCAGCCGGTACACGGACGGCCGGATCAGCTCCCTGGACGTCGTCGACTCGATGGTGAACGGGACGCCCTGCGCGTTGGTGCCGGTGATCCTGAACGTCCTCCCCTGCAGCGGCGCGAGCGCGGGCGCCAGCGCGACGTCACTCGCCGAGACGGGTTGCAGGGTGATGTCCATCTCGTAGTAGCTCTTCGGTCCCACGATGTACTTCGAAATCAGCTCGGTGAACGCGCCTCCGGTGAGGCCCTGCGGCGACAATTCGACGAGGTACGGTCCAGGTCCGAAGTACTCGGCTCCCGGGGCGTCGGGGCCGGCGTCGGTGGGCGCCTCCTGCAAGCGCATGCTGCGCAGGACGATCTGGAAGCGGTCCACCTTCGCGCCGCCGGTCACGACGAGTCCGCCACTGGTGTCGACCACGCCGGAGCCGTAGGAGAGGACCAGCTCCTCGGGGTTGGGGGGCCGATCTCCTCCTCGAACGTGCACCGACATGTCGCTGTTGCACGCCGCGGAGATCAAGCTCGCGACCAGCGCTGGGAGCCATGCGCGCATCGTCACCACCCCTGCAAGATCGTGTAGTAGACCGAGAAGAGCGAGGCGCGATTGAAGACGTCGGGCTGGAAGGGATATCGCGCCTCCCGGTACAGCCAGTCGAACACGGCCGTGGCGCCGTGCATCCCGTAGATGCGGACCGTCGTCGACGCCCTGGCGTAGGAGATGTTCTCGGACTGCCCGCTCGAGTACCAGCCGCTGATCCAATACTCGCGCCCTTCCAGACGCACGGTCCAATGATCAGTGATGTGCGACCTGAGCTCCAGCGCCACGTTCGCGCCAGGGCCGTAGTGGTAGTCGCGGACGCCGAGCGTCTGCGTGGTGCCGCCCCCGGCCCAGGGCATGAGCTCGCCGACCAGGGTCGCGTGCTGCTCGAACCAACCCCACTTCTTGGCCAACGAAATGCCGGGGCCCACGCCAAAGCCCTGCACGCGAAAAACTTGTGGCGCGATGAAGTCGTAGGACGTGTAGAGTCCCCACAACCCGCCTGGCTCGTCGCCGAGCGAGAGCGTGTCACCCACCAACAGCCCGCGAATGCGCAACGAGGCCGAGGGTTGCGCCGCGGCGGCCCCGCCCAGCGCGATGGATGCATCGAGGTCGAAATGGTCGAACGGCTTCTCGAGCACGAGCCCCGGCGTGCCCGGCACGTTGTAGACGATCTTCGCGGACAGCGACGCCCAGGGGCCCATCGAGACGCCGTTCGTGGCCGAGCCGCTGATGTGATTCGATCCTGCGAGCACTCCGCCGAAGCGGAACTCGCCCATCCACGAATCGGGCAGGAGGAGCTCGCCGCGGTACTTGTTGCCGAAGGCGACCCTGTTGAGGCCGCCGACCGGATTGATGACGAAAGCGGCCAGCTGCCGGAAGAATCCGGGCTTGTACCCGCCCGAGTCGAGGATCAGGCGGGACATGCGGAACATCACCTCGCCGAGCAGGCTGCCGCCGAAGGGCGTGTTGACCATGTCGTTGAGCGAGGGCGGCTGGATTTCCGCGAACTGCTCCCAGAGGTACGAACCGACGAAGGAGTACGCGAAGGACTCGTAGAAATTGAGCCCGAGCCCGCGCGCCGCGTTGTAGGTCAGGTTGCCGTGCACCGGGTGCATCAGCGAGTTGGCCCAGAAGTCGTCGGTATCGATGATCCAGCCCTTCTGGAAGTTGTCCTTGATCGACTGGCCGGTGATCTGCGCGAAGGGCGAGCCCTTCAGGTAATCGAACCCCCAGATGGCCAGGTCGATGCCCACCACTTCGCCGAGCGCGAGGAGGTACGACTTGTTCCTCGGATAAGAGACACCGGTGTCGAAAGCGGGATTCGCGTACGGGGAGGGCTCGCGGTAGCGGAGCGGATTGTAGCCCAGCGTGGTCAGGGAGAGCGCCGGCAGGTTCACAGTCGACGAGGGGGCGTCGGCCATGGCGGCGGTTTGGACGGCGACCGAAGCCGGCGCCGCTGTGGTGGGGACGGCGCCAAACGCGGGTTGCGCGCCGGTCGCGGACGCGGGCACGGCAGCAGCCGGTGCGGTTCCGGAGGGTGTCGGCGCCGTGCTCGCGCAAGTGGGGCACGGCGGGCAGACCGGCGCGGCCGCCGGCGGACACTGCTGCGGCGCCTCATCGGCTCCGGCGGCAGCCGTCGCGATTGCGAAGGCGGCGACGAGAGCGGCCGCGCGGCCAATCGGAACGATCCGCATCGGCGGTCTCCTGGTCGCTGAGGACGCGTGACTCACTTCCGCCGCCTCCTGTCTTCCACCGCCTGCCGCCCTCGGGGAAATTGGACCTTGTGCCAACCGATCTTCGTCGCACGGGCGGGGGGCTGGGAGCACCTACTCCGGAAGCGCGTACAGCTCGTACATCGCGGCGAGAAGATTCCCGGGCCGCCCCAGCTTCCCGAACCAAGTCCGGTAGAGCTCGAGGATGGATCCGGACCGGTAGATGCGCGCCAGCTGGCGATTGACGGCGAGACGGAAGTCCGGGTCGCGCCGGAGCATCAGGCCGTACGGCTCATACGACATCCAGGCGTCGATGATGGTGTAGCGCTCCGGGTGCGCCGACGTCAGCGCCAGGTTGACCAGGACGGCGCGGTCGCCCGCATAGGCTTCGACGCGCTCCTGGTCGACGGCGGCAAAGCCGTCGCGGGTGATTTTCACTGGGACCACCTGGACGGTCACGCCCGCCTTCTTGAAAGCGTCGTAGAGGATGTGCTCGGTGGTGGTTCCGGTGACGACGGCGACCCGCTTCCCGGCGAGCTGGCCCAGCGTGCCCAACCCGGCATCGACGCGGGAGAGCAGGCTCGCTCCGTCGACGAAGATGAGGTTGGAGAAGTCGACGCGCTTCTGGCGCGTGAGCGTGGCGGTGGTCGATCCGCACTCCAGATCGACGTCGCCATCCACCACCGCGTCCACCCTCGTCTCCGGCGTCACCTTGACCCACTCGGCGCGCAAGTCCGGCATCTCCAGCTCGCCCCGGAGTCCCTCGACGACACGAGTGCAGAGATCGACGGAGTAGCCGACCGGCTTGCCTTCGGATCCGAGGTAGGAGAAGGGAACCGCGGAATCGCGATAGCCGAGCTTGATCACCTTCGCGCTCTTGATGCGCTCGAGCGTGGAAGGCGCGGAGGCGCCGGCATGCGCGCAGGCGAGCGCCAATCCGGGAACGAGGGCACACGTCCATCTCCGGATGTCCATGGACACGACCATGGTCGAGACGGGGCGGCTCCGCTATTGGACCATCAACCAACCCCGCCGTCAGTCGCGCTTCTGGTCGGCCGGGGGACCGCGCGACGCGTTGTCGCTGGGTACCGTACCGTCTTCCACAGGGTTGAAAACCTTGACCAGCCTGGCATCACGGTCAAGCTTTCTATGAAACCTTGACCAAGGTGACTTTCCTTGGTCAAGCTTGTCGCCGTGCCTCGATTGGTGCAGCGCATCTGGCCCGCGAATCCGACGGTTCCGGGTGGACGCAATGTGCGTCAGTCCTTCCACTACGAGGCGTTCGTTCCCGACCGCGTGGCGCCGCTGGAGCTCATCCTGCCCGCACGACTCGCAGGCACCGTTTCGTCGGCGGAGCGCCAGGTGGACCAGCTCAACCGCGATCCGCCGGCCATGGCCAGTCTGGAAGTGCTCGCGCGGCGGCTGCTTCGGGCCGAATCGGTGGCGTCGTCTCGCATCGAAGGACTGGTCCTCTCACAGCGGAGGCTCGCGATGGCCGAGGTCGAACGGGCGGAAACGCACGACGACACTGCCCGCTCCGTTCTCGGCAACATTGCTGCGATGGAGGACGCGGTGAGGCTCGGCGCAGGGGAAAGACCGCTCAAGACTGCTGACATCCTGCGCCTCCATCGGACGCTGATGGAGGCGACGAGCACACCTGGCATCGCCGGCAAGCTGCGAGACCAGCAGAACTGGATCGGGGGAAACGCATTCAATCCCGGGCGAGCCGACTTCGTTCCGCCGCCACCCGAGCACGTTCCCGATCTCGTCGACGATCTCTGTCTCTTCATGAACCGCACCGACCTCCCGCCGATCGTGCAGGCCGCCATCGTGCACGCGCAGTTCGAGACCATCCATCCGTTCGCCGATGGAAATGGCAGGGTTGGCAGGGCGCTGATCCATGTCGTTCTCCGCCGGCGGGGACTTGCGCCCCGGTTCGTGCCGCCCGTCAGCCTGGTGCTGGCGGCGGATGCGAGGCGCTACATCGGCGGCTTGACGGCATTCCGGCAACAGCGGGCCGCCGAATGGTGCGCCACCTTCGCGGAGTCGGTGCAGATTGCAGCGGCCAAGGCGACGGAGCTGGCGGAACGGCTCGAACGCCTGCAGGCGTCCTGGCGCAAACGCGCCGGAGGGCCACGGCGCCACTCCAGCGCAGAGGCGCTGATCAAGCTGCTTCCCGCTCATCCCATCGTCACGCTCGCAACTGCAACGAGGATCCTCGGGCGCTCGAAGCAGGCCGCGAACCAGGCCATCACCCTGTTGGCAGAGAGCGGCGTGCTCCACCCCACCACCCTTGCCCGGAGGAACCGGGCATGGGAATCGCGCGAGCTGTTCGATCTCGTCAACGCCATCGAGCGCGAGCTCGCGCTGCCTGCCGGCAATGCCCGCCTGCAGCGGGGTTGAGCTCGGCCTGCGGGGCTACTTCCGGTGTTGCGCGGCCATCTGCTTGTAGAAGCCCTGGGCCCGCGTCTCCAATTCCTGTGGAGTGAGGTCTTCCTTGTGCGTGGCGACGCTCCAGTTGAGCCCGAAGGGATCGGTGAAGCTGCCCCAGCGGTCGCCCCAGAACTGGTCGCCGATGGGCATCATCACCTTGGCGCCGTTCTCGGTGGCCTTCTTGAAGACCCCGTCGCAATCCTCGACGTACACGGTGAGCGCCACCGGCGAACCGCCCAGGCTGCGGCCGTCCCTGACCACGCTCGGGGCGCCCGCCATCGCATCGTTGATGAAGAGCACGGAGGAGCCGATCTGCAGCTCGGCGTGCATTATCTTGCCGTCCGGACCGAGATGGCGTTGGCCGCGCTCGGACGCGCCGAACGCCTTCCTGTACCAATCGATCGCCTGGGCGGCGCCATCCACCACCAGCGATGCGGTGACCGTCGAGAGACCCTCGGGGATGTACCTCTTTGCCTTGGCCATGACTTCCTCCCGCTGAGACAAGCGACGAGCGGCGCGAAGAGAAGCCCCGCGGCGAGGTCTGTCAAGTGACTTCCGGGAAGCAGGCGGCCGTTTCGAAAGCTCGTCCATCGGGCGAGCCCAGCCAAGCTGGAGGGCAAGACGCACGGCGCATGGCTACGATCGAGGTGTCCAAAGGAGCCGCCGATGATCGCCGATCCCGCCTGGAAGTCCGCGCTGCTGCACAAGGGCAAGGACGTGGCCGACCTGCTGGAGGCCGTGCTTTCGGGCAAGAAGGTCGACCTCGGCTCGCTGCCCGTGCCGTCGCGGCCCAATGAGGATCCGGAGCTCAGGCTGCGAAGCTTCCTCGAGCAGATCAATCGCGCGATCAAGGCATTCGACACCGATGCGTTCGGACGCTGCCATCATTGCGGCGTGAACCTCGATCGCGCTGCGCTTCGCCAGCAGCCATGGCTGGCGGCCTGTCCCGCGCACGCGGGGCGGTGGATCTCGTAAACGCCGCCGCGTAGCCGATTCGACAGGGGCGCACTGCCTCCGGCAAACGCCGCAGCGAGCGGCGGCCGATCGGCTGGAAGTCGTGAGGTGACCTCAAGATCGCTCCAATACACCCGAGAGTGCTGTGAGGGAGCGGCAGCGTTCAGGCACCGCGCTGGTGCCTCGCGAGCTCTTCCGTGAAAGCAGACGCGATCTCCTCGTCGGAGGGAGCGTCACCGTCGTTCGCAGAGAAGAGGCGTGAGAGCACCGCGATGTATGCCTCGCCGAAGAGCGTGGTGATGGATGCCGCCGTTGCCGCTGAAATGGCTCCTCCGGCCACCGTCCCGACTCCAGGGATCAACTTGAGGAGCCCGGAGACGATGGACCGGCCCGATAGAGTCGCCGCCAGGCCACCGCCGGTGGAGGAGAGCAGCGTGGAGAGGAATGCCTGTGAAAGGGAGAGACCGAAGACCGCGCTGATGCCAGCCAGCATGCCGATCTGGATCGGCACGATCAGGATGGCATCCGCGAACGGGATCGGTGTCACGCCGGCAGCAGCCGCTGCGGTAGCAGCTCCCATCACCACGAGGTGCGCCCGGGCGCCTTTCGCTTTGGTGCTCACCCGTTGAGCCGCTGCGAAGGCGTTGCGCTGGGCTTCCGGCACGACCTCCATGGTGACGTCCACGAGGTCGACCAACCCCTTCGGTTCCTTGACGTGGCCGTCGTCGTCCGTCTCCCGGATCGCGCGAATCCGGATCACATTGCGGGCGAACGACAGCAGATCTGCCACCTCCCTGGTGAAACCCGTGTCGCTGCGCGCCTTGGTGATCACCGCGATCACCGGCATGTGACCTGAAAGCATCCGTGCAACGGCGATCTCGCCGTCTTCCACCCTGCGCGAATCCTCGGAGATGCACACCCACGCGACGTGGAGGTGCTTCTTCGCGTCTTCCTCGCGCGCTCTCGCGACGACGACGGTCTCCAGCTGGCGAACGGTCTCCTGGTACTCCTTCATCTCCAGGCCACGGGTATCGAGGACGGCGACCGGAATTCCCTCTTTGGTGTACTCGCGCGCCTCCTGCGTGACCGGTCTGCCCTGTCCCGTTCGGGCAAGCTCGCCCTGGAAGATGGCATTGATGAGCGTGCTCTTGCCCACGCCGCTCCGCCCCGCGACGACGACGTTGACGCGTCCCCTCTTCTTCATCGCCTGTTCGATCTGTCGTCGGACTTCGTCGGCAAGGTTGAAGTCGCTCACGGTCGAGCTCCTGGGAGGACGCTAGCACCTCCGACCCGCCGCGGCGTCACCTCGATTTCACTGGCAGCGTCGTACTGATGATGGAGAACCGCTCGTTCGATCATTTCCTCGGCTGGCTGCTTGGCGCCGACGGCCGGAACGCCGGCCTCACGTATCTCGACGCGGCAGGGCAGGCCCATCCGACCCACGAGCTGGCACCGGACTTCCAGGGATGCGCTTTTTCCGATCCGGATCATTCCTATCAGGGGGGACGCCAGGAATTCGACGGTGGCAAGAACGACGGCTGGCTGCGCGCCGGTTTCAACGACGTCTACTCGATCGGGTTCTACGGGGAGAACGACGTGGCCTTCACCGGCGCCGCCGCCCGGCAGTTCACCACCGACGGAGTGCCGTAGTGGGAGCAGCGCGATCTGGGACTTCTCCCAGCAGCACCCGCGCCGCTACCGGCCACGCACGGGCTCAAGGTGAGCGGAAACCCTTTTTGCGGTATCGAAAGGGATGCGCGACGAAAGCGCGGCGCTGCGCAAGGAGCTGGGGCTCCGCGACCTGGTGCTGCAGCAGATCGTCTACGTGGTCGGCACCGTCTGGGTGGGGACGGCGGCCAAGCTCGGCCCTTCGCAGGTGATCTTCTGGCTGGCCGCCATGCTCCTCTTCTACCTGCCGCAGGCCGCGGTGGTGATCGAGCTCACCCGGCGCATGCCGCTCGAAGGCGGGCTCTATCAATGGGCGCGGCTCGGCCTTGGCGAGCTGATGGGCTTTCTCGTCGCCTGGAACCTGTGGCTGTACGCGGTGGTCTACATCGCCACCATCGGGCTCCTGGTGGGCACCAACCTTTCCTACGTCGCCGGCCCCCCTGGCGCCTGGATGGCGAGCGACAAGACCTTCGTGATGTCGCTCAACGCTCTCTTGTTGACCGGCCTGGTGGTGCTGGCGGCGCTCGGGCTGGGCGTCAGCAAGTGGCTGCACAACGCCGGAAGCGTGGCCCTGATGCTCTCCTTCGCCGCGTTGATCGGATTACCCTTCGTGGGCCTCTTCCGCGGGACACTGTCGCGCTACCATCCCCTGGCCATCGTGACGCCTGCGCTCACGCTCTTCAGCCTCAACGTCTTCGGCAAGATGTCCATGGGAGCGCTGAGCGGCTTCGAATACGTGGCCGTGCTGGCCGGCGAGACGCGAGATGCGGCGCGGAACGTGGCGCGCGCCACCGCCATCGCCGTGCCGGTGATTGCAGCCATGTTCATCCTCGGTACCAGCTCCGTGCTCGCCTTCGTGCCGCCCGAGCGCATCGATTTGATCGGGCCCATCCCACAAGTATTGCGCGCCGGCTTCAGCCAGCTCGGCGCGGGCACACTGGCGGCCTCCGCGGCCATCCTGCTCCTCACCTGCCGATCGCTCGCCAACGCCAGCATCGTCTTCACCGCCACTACGCGCATGCCGATGGTCGCTGGCTGGAACGATCTCTTGCCGGCCTGGTTCACCCGGCTTCACCCGCGCTTCCGCACGCCCATCAACTCCATCCTCTTCCTCGGGGCGGTCTCCCTCGCCTTCGGCGCCGCCGGCATCGCGGGCGCGGGCGAGCAGGAGGCCTTCCAACTGCTCGACAACGCCGCGGGGATCTTCTACGGCCTCACCTATCTGGTGATGTTCGCCATCCCGTTGCTCGGTTTGCGCGCCGCGCCGGCCGGACTCTGGCTTCGAATCGCCGCCGCCTCGGGCTTGGCGGTGACCGCGGTCTACGTGGTCCTCTCCATTTTGCCCATCATCGACGTGCCCAGTTGGCGGACCTTCGCCATCAAGATCTCGTCCGTGGTCGCCGGCTTGAACCTGGTCGGCGTGGCGCTCTATTTCGCCGCCGGCCGCCGCCACGCGACGCGCTGACCTATCGGCGCGAGACGCTCCACGGTGATCGCTCCTGTCACGAGAGCCATCGCGCGAAGGTCCATGACCCCGATCGCCAACAGGATCGCGACCAGATTGGCACAGCACTGGGTGCAGTGAAGTCCGAGGCGCAGGCCATGTCGCCAGGCCGTGCCGGCGTCGGCTGAGAGCGTACGGCCTCGCCCGGGTATCTCCCTGCAGCAGGCGAGGTGACGTGCCTTCCAGGCGGTGAGCTGGAGGGCGCCGGACCCTCCGACGACCAGGCCGACCCCGAGCGGGACGGCGCGTGAGAGCGATGGAAGCTGCATCTCGAGAGAGGCCAGTGCGGCGCCGAGCGGAAAGATGGCGGCTCCGAGCACCGTCCAGACGAAGAAGTAGCCGGCGCCCACGAGAGCGGTCAGCGGACCGAGGTACCGTGTTGGCGGCGCGAGCGCCTGGCGGTACCGCTGCAGCATTGGGACGAGCGATGGCAGCATCATCGCCACCATCATCACGA
>DASRTX010000301.1:0-16701 GCA_035655715.1 Myxococcales bacterium
GATTCCACGGGCGAGCCCGCGCCCTTCCCGCCACAGCGCCTGACTGCGCTGGCGGCGCCGGGGCCGCGCCTGCTTCTCGGCATGGAGCTCGCCTCGCTGGGGATGCTGGCGGAGGCCGCGGCCGAGGCGGACTGGTTCGTGCAGCACCATCCCGGCGACGCGGGCGCGGCCGCGCTGCCGCTCTACCAGTCCGCGGGCCGGCCGGATCGGGCCGTCCTCCTGGCGCTGGCACTGATCGGCGATCGCGGCGCCCGCGCGCCTCGATCCCTGCTCGACGCCGCCTATCCCGCGGCGTTCGTCGGGCAGGTCGGCAGCGCCTCCGACCGCACCGGCCTCGATCCGTATCTCCTGCTGGCGGTGATGCGGCGGGAGAGCCTCTTCAAGCCCGACACGCGCAGCGCGGCCGGCGCGGTGGGCCTGCTGCAGCTCCTTCCGGCCACGGCGCGGCGGGCCGCCACGGTGCTGGGCCGGCCGGCGCTGCGCGACGAGCAGCTGGTGGAGCCGGCCACCGCCATCGACCTGGGCGGCTGGTACCTGTCGGAGCTGGTGGGGCGTTTCGGCGATCCGGCGGTCGCGCTCGCGGCCTACAACGCCGGCCCGCGCGTCTCGACGCCGTGGGCCGCGCGCGGGGCGGGCAAGCCGCTCGACGAATGGGTGGAGGACATCCCCTATCGCGAGACGCGCCGATACGTGAAGGTCGTCATCGGCGCCTGGAGCGCCTACCGCCTCCTCTCGGGCGGCTCCTCCCCCCACCTCTCCCAAGTGGTCCCAATGCCAAAGTCCGGCGCAAACTTCTGACCGCCTTCAGAACAGCTTGGGTTGGACAGGGGGTGGGGTGGAGAGGAGGACTTCGAGGATGGACGGGCCGTATTGCTCCAGGCGGAAGGGGTCCATGCCGGCAACGTGGGACAGCGCATCGAGATCGGCTGGATTGGAGTGGGCGATGGCCCAGAGAACCGCGTTGGGCGCGATCACCTGCACCTCCACCTTGCGCGCTTCCGCCCGCGTCCGCCGCCACGCGCGCAGGCGTTCGTAGCGCTCTTCGACTTCGGGCGGGGGAGCCCCCGGCGCCCCCTTGCGCCAGCGCTGCCCGTTTGCGGACGGGCGCGGGCGCGCCAGCGGCTCCGATTCGAGGCCCCGCTTCACCGCCTCCAGCACCTGCGCGCCCACCTTGCGCAGCGCCTGCGCCGACGTGCCCGGGACGCGCAGCAGCTCCTCGTCGCTCCTCGGCAGCCGCCGCGCCACCTCGGCGAGGAAGAGGTCGGAGAGCACTTTGAAAGCGGGCCGGTTCACCTCCCGCGCGCGCCGATCGCGCAAGAGATAGAGCTCGCGCAGCACGGCCCGACCGCGGCCGTCCAGCGTCCGCGCCGCCTTCATCTTCTGCCAGCCCTCGGCGTCGAACTCGCGGGCGCGCGGCTCCTTCGCCACCAGCCGCGCGAACTCGGCCTCCGCTTCCGCCGCCAGACCCCGCGCTGCCAGCTGCTCCGCCAGGCCGTCGCGCAGCGCCAGCAGGTAGCGCACGTCCGCGAAGGCGTATTCCAACTGTTGCGCCGTGAGCGGCCGCTTGCCCCAGTCGCTCCGCTGCTCGTCGACGGCGACCTGCACGCCCATCTGATCCGCGAGCAGGTTGTGCAGCCCCACCTTCTCGATGCCCAGCGTCTTTGCCGCGGCGTGCGTATCGAAGATGCGCCCGAAGACGAGCGCGTAGTCCCGCTTCATGCAGAGCACGTCGTACTCGGCGGCGTGGAGGATGCATTCGCGCTGCGGATCCCTGAGCAGCGGCAGCAGCGGTGCCAGGTCCAGCGCCAGCGGGTCCACTGCCCAGTCGGCGCCCTCGGTGGCGATCTGCACCAGGCAGACCTTCTCGAAGTAGGCGTGGAAGCCGTTGCTTTCGGTGTCCAGCCCGATGCGCGGGCTGCGCGCCACGTCGTCCGCGCAGGCGGCGAGCTGTTCGGGCGTGCTGACGAATTGCTGCGGACGATCCACAGTCCGGGTGCTTACCACGCGCTCCCGCGCTGCTGAATCTCCTTCAGCACCGCCCGGAAGTTCCCTCGCGCCTTGAGCAGACGCAGATCCTGGGCCAACCCGGCGGCCGAGCGGTAGAAGAGCAGCGCTTCCGCGGGCGGCTTGATGGTGAGCGCCAGCCTCGGCTCGTTGCGGAAGACGCGCCGCACGTCCGAGACCAGGCCGTCCGCGGCGAAGTCGAAGTCTTCGGCGAGGATGGGCCGCTGCACCACGTCGGCCATCCTCTGGCAGAACTCGAAGGCCTCCTCCTCGTCGTCGCCGAGGAACCGGAAGCCGGCCTTCTTCAGCATCGGCCCGACGTCGGGATGTGCGCGCCCCGCCGCGTTCTCTTCCAGGAAGGCGCGATAGACCGAGGCGAACCGGGTGGAGAGCAGCTTGGTCGCGCCGTAATCGAGCACGCCCAGCCTGCCGTCCGGCAGGACGAAGAAGTTGCCGGGGTGGGGATCGCCGTGCACCAGCCGCTCGGCATAGAAAGGACCCCAGATGGCCAGGACCAGCAGCCGCGCCACGCGGAAGCGCTCCTCGGCGCTCGCACCCGACTCCATCAGCTCGAGCAGCGGCGTGCCGTGCAGGCGCTCCAGGCAGAGCACGCGCCGCCCGCTGCGCTCCGGGACCACCCGCGGCACCACCAGCTCGGGATAGCGCGCCGCGGCCTGCCGGTAGGCTTCCGCCTGGGCCGCTTCCTCGCGGTAGTCCAGCTCCCGCATCAGCGACGCGCGCATCTCCTCGTAGTACGGCCGGCCGTCGAGCGCGGCGTTGCCGGTGAGGGCGAACCCGCGCACCAGCACGGAGGCGTTGGCGAGATCGTTCTCCAGCGCCTTGTCCACACCGGGGTACTGCACCTTCACCACCACCTCGCGGCCGTCGGCCAGCCGCGCCGCGTGGACCTGACCGAGCGAGGCCGCGGCCAGCGGCTCCTCGCTGAACTCCGCGAACAGCTCGTGCGGCCCTTGCCCCAGCTCGGCGCGCACCAGCTCCGCCACCTGGGCGAAGTCCATGCGCTGCGGCGCCTGCGACAGCAGCTTCGCCACCACGCTGCGCGCCTCCTCGGGCAGCGCGTCCGGATCCATCGCCAGCGCCTGGCCGAGCTTGAGCGCGGCGCCCTTCAGCTCTCCCAGCGTGGCGAGGATGCGCTCGCCGGCCTTGCGCAGATCGTCGTGCGGCACGTCCTCGCCGGTGAGCTTCCGCCGCGCCTGCGCCGCGAGCAGGTCGCCGGTGGTGCGCGCAGTCAGATACGCCAGCCGGCTGAGCCTGCGCAGCCGGCCGGAAGGCACGTGCTCGTCGTCCGCCATCCGGGCTCAGCGTAATCGTCGGTGAGGGCCGGCGCATCCCGACCATCGAAGCTGAAATCGCGCAAGCGACGTGATATCTGGCCGCGCTCATGCCCAGGGTCGGAGCGCTTGCAGCCTTCGTCGCGTATCTGGCGCTCCTGGTTGGGTTCCTCCTGATCGGGCAGCCGGCGCAATACCAGGCCGTCATTCCGGGGCTCTGGTTCACCGAGGCCATGACCATCGCGCTGCCGGCAGTGTTCACGCTCCTCGTCCTGGGCGTCGCGCTCGCGCCCTATCTGGGCTTCCGCAGGCTCTCCTGGAAAGCGGCGCTGATCGCGGTGGCCGCCGCCGCCGCGAACCAGCCCATCGTCTCGTTCCTCACCTGGATGTCGCGCCTCGCATTGCCCGCAGATTGGGTGGCGAAGTTCGACACGCAGCAGCGGGCCATCAACCAGATCTTCGAGGTCCACGGCGCGGCCTTCGCCCTCACCGTCACCATCGCCGCGCCCTTGGGAGAGGAGATCTTCTTCCGCGGCTTCGCCTTTCCGGCGGTCTCCAAGAGTTGGGGCCTGCCCGCGGCGATCGTGGTGAGCGGCGCGGCGTTCTCGTTCATCCACCTGGACGCGGTGGGGTTCCTCGGGCTGATGGAGATCGGAATCCTGCTCGCCGCGCTGCGCCTGTGGAGCGGATCGATCTGGGCCGCCATCATCGGCCACGCGGTCAACAACGGCATCGCCGGCGGGGCCTTCATGCTCGGCATGCAGGACCCGGACGAGGAGCCGCCGGGCTGGGTGATCGCGGTCGGCGCGGTACTCCTCCTGACGGCGATCCATGCGCTGGTGCGCCTGGTTCGTCAGCCCAGATCCCTGGCCGCGGAGGAGCAGCCGGCCCGTCGCCGAACCGGCGCCACCTGGAGCCTTGCAGTGTTCTGGACAGCTTCCGCGATCTGGGGCGCCCGGTTCTGGCTGCGCCTCCTGGGGCACTAGATCCGGCGCAGTTTTTCCACGCGCAGCTGCGGGCCCGACATGGCGATGCCGACGCCCTCGTCGAGCGAGCCTTCCACCTCGACGCGCGTTCCCTTGGCGCCCTTGAGCTCGCCGCGCGATCCCAGGAGCACGTAGCGCCTGCCGTCGTCGGCGGTGAGGCGGAAGAACCCGCCTTCCAGGTCGACGAACTCCACCGTGCCGGTGACCTTCATCGCAAGCTTTCGCGCGCCAGGAGGCCGCGCCCCGCCAGCCAGGCCACCAACGCGCTTGCCAGCAGCCAGAAGGGCATCACCATCGCCGGCATCCACGGCAGCGCCACGGTGCGGAACAGGGCGGCGTGGAGCAGCGTTCCGGCCCAACCAAAAGCAAGCCCGGCAGCCAGGGCGCCGAAGGCCGTCTGCAGGGGTTTCGAAGCCATCCGCGCTGGCAGCGCGACCAGGAATGGCACCAGCGCGCTCCAGCCCAGGTAGCCCGCCATCGGCGTGAGGAAGCGGTGGGGCCACGCGGCAGGCGGCAGCGCGAGGAAGGAGAGCATGGGGATGCGCTCGGCGCCCATCGGGGCGAGCAAGGCCAGCGCCCCCGCACCGACCCCGAGGCTGGCCCAGAAGAGCGGACCGGTCTTCTCGCTGGCCCTGAGCTGGCCGATGCCGCGCGCATGCCGCAGCGCGAACCACGCGCCCACGAGCGCGAAGGCGAGCCGCCAGAGCCCCCACCAAACAGTGGCCTTGCGGACCGCCGCATTGGCGTCGAGGAGTCCCGCGCCGTACTTCTCGCGGCTGCCCTCGGGAGCGTCCTTCGCGGTGCTGGTGAGCAGACCTTCCACCGCGGCGGGCGCCGTCACGCCCAGAGACATCACCAGCGCCGCCGCGCCGGCCACGTGCGGCGTCGCCATGCTGGTGCCCTGGAACCAGCGATACGCGGCCTGGCTGGTGCTGTCCTCGGCCAGCGTTTCCTGCAACACGCCCGCCTCTTCGCCCTGCGACTTGTCGCCGCCCGGAGCGGCGATGGCGACTTCGGGACCATACGAGCTGTAGGGCGCCAGCCTTCCCTGAGGTCCGACCGCGCTGACCGCGAACGCGCCGGGATATGCCGCCGGATACGAGATGCCGCGCGAGCCGCCGTTGCCCGCAGCGCAGACCACCACCGCGCCGCGCCGGCGCGCGTACGCCACCGCCGTCTCCATCGCCAGCGAACGGCCTCCGCCGCCCAGGGAAAGGTTGAGCACGCGCGCTCCATGATCGACCGCGTACCGGATGCCTTCGGCGATGTCGTGCGAGGTGCCCGAGCCCACCGCCGACAGCACCTTGATGGGCATCAGCCGCGCCAGCGGCGCCATGCCCGCGACGCCCACGCCGTTGCCGGTGCTCTGCGCGATGGTGCCCGCCACGTGGGTGCCGTGGGCGTGGTCGTCGCGCGCGTCGTCGTTGTGGGCGACGAAGTTCCACCCCTTGAGCAGTCTGGCCGGGTCGAGATCGTCCACCGGGTAGATGCCGGTGTCGATCACTGCCACGGTGACGCCTTCGCCGCGGGTCGCGTCCCAGGCCTGCGGCGCGCCTGCCGCCTTCAGGTGCCACTGCTTGGAGAAGTCGGGATCGTCCGGCAGCCAGGTGGCCTGGTACCTCACCACCGGCTCCGCCCAGATCACGTCCTTGCGCGCGCGAAGCTGCGCCAGGACCTCGCCTTCGATCGCGGGATCGACCTCGATCTCCACGCTGTACTCCGGCGAGAAGGCGTCGCCGTAGAGGTCGTCCTCCTGCGCTTCCTGATCGATCACCCTGCCGGGCACCGTTGCCGGCGCCTCCAGCTCCACCTCGATCAGGCCGGGGACCGCGTCGTCGCCGAGCTGCATCACCGGGGCGGGCGCCCGCGAACATCCCGCCAACCCGAAGACGGACAGCGCCGCCACCACCAGCAAGGCGATGGCGAGGCGTTCACCCAGGGCCGGCCGCGGCATCGGACGCACCATAGCGCTCACCCTCCTTCTACGCGAACGCCCAGGAGTTATTTCCGATCTGTATCCAGCTCCAGCGCCTCTCCGTCCCCGGGATCCAGCTCGAGCTCGACCGGCTCGGGCTGCTGGTCCTCCGACGCGTCGGGCGCGGCCACGTACTCGGGCCGACCGCCGCGCAGCCAGGCCGCGACGTGCTTGCCCAGATCGGTGAGGCCGCGCGCGAAGAAGTGGTCGGCGTGGGGGATCACTTCCAGGAGTCCATCTTCCGGCAGCTTCAAGGCGCTCCGATCGCAATAGCCGTCGTGGTGCGCGCAGACGACCAGCGCGGGCTTGCGCAGCGCGGCCAGCGCGGAGAAGTCGTGCAGCCGCGTGGGCGGCGCGATCAGCACCACCCGATCGATGCGCGGATCCGCGGCGGCCTGCAGCGCCACCGCGGCGCCGAAGCTGTACCCCACCGCGCAGGCGACCGGCATGTGCGCGGTGGCGAGGAGCTGGTCGGCCGCCACCAGCAGATCCGCCACTTCGCCGGAGACGTCCCCGAACTCCATGCTTCCCGCCAGATGGCGAGACGAGCCGCGCGACGCTCCCACCCCCTGGTAGTCGAAGCGCATGGTGGGATGTCCGGCCCGCGTCAGCGCCCATGCCAGCTCTGCGATCACCGGGGAGACCATGCTGCCGCCCAGCGCCGGATGCGGCGAGGCGATCACGCAGGGCGGATCGCGCCGCCCACGGTGATAGAGCGCATCGAGGTCGCCGATCACCACGCTGCGCTCCAGATACTGTCCGGGCAGCACCATTCAGTCGCCCTTCCGGAAGACGAAGAACTTGAGGTACTTCCCCTCTGGAAACGCCAGCAGCGCTGGATGGTCGGGCGGCTGGCGCTTCTCCTCCAGCAACGTCAGATCGGTGTGCGTCTTGGCTGCCGCCTCGCGCACCGCCCCCACGAAGTCCTCCGGCGTGACGCGGGCGGAGCAGGACGCGGTGGCGAGGATTCCGCCCGGGCTGAGCACCGAGAGCGCGGCGCGGTGGAGCGAGGCATAGCCGTCGAGGGCGGCAGGCACCGCCTTCTGCGACTTCGCGAACGCGGGAGGATCGAGGACGATCAGATCGAAACTTCTCGAGCCCGCTCCGCGCAGGTATTCCAGCACGTCTGCCGCCTCGAAACCGTGCGCGGAAGGGTCCAATCCGTTGAGCTCGAAGTTGCGCCGCGCCAGCTTCAGGGCGCCGGCGTCGCGGTCCACCGAAACGACCTCGCGGGCCCCGCCCAGCGCCGCGCTCACCGAGAACCCTCCCGAGTACGAGAAGCAGTTGAGCGCGCGCGCCCTGCCGCGCGCATAGCGCCGCAAGGCGAAGCGGTTCTCGCGCTGGTCGAGGAAGTAGCCCGTCTTCTGGCCCGCGCGCAGGTCTACGGCGATGCGCATGCCGTGCTCCCGCACCACCAGCTCCGCGGGCGGCTCTTCGCCCCAAAGTACCTGGCCCCGGGCTGGAGGGGAGTCACGGTCGCTCAGCTCGTCCTCCTCGTCGGAGGCCTGGGCGATCTCCTCGTCGCGGCCGTAGATGCCCTGCAGCGCCACCTCGCCGCGGAGCGCGTCGAGGATGGCGGCGCGATGTGCCGTGAGCCCGGCGCTGTAGAGCTTGAGCACGGCGAACGGGCCGTAGAGATCGACCACCACGCCGGCCAGCCCGTCGCCCTCGCCGTGCACCAGCCGCGCGCAGTCGGTCTGTTCGGTGAGCACGTACGCGCGCCGGAGCGCCACCGCGCGCGCGATGCGCCTGCGCCAGAAGATCGGACCGATGGCCTCCCCCGGATCGCGTGTGAGCACGCGCACGCGGACGGCGCTGAGCGGGTCGTAGTAGCCGCGCGCGACGAACTTCCCGCCCGCGGTCACGTCCACGATGGCCCCCGCCTCGAGCCCCTGCGGTGGCCGTTCGACCGCGCGCCGGTAGACCCACGGGTGCCCGCCGCGCAGGTGCCTCGCGAGCTCCTTCTGCAGCTCCAACTTCACCGTGCCCATGCCAGCTCCTGAAGCGAAGGGGCAGGCAGGCCACTTTTCGTACGCATCGCCAACGTGTCTATCACCGCGCGCCTACGCGCTGCGGACTTTCCGTGGGGAATGGCCCCCGAGGAGGAACGTGATGAAGAAGCTACTCGTCGCCATCGCCGCCGGGGCCCTGATCGTGCCCGCCGCCGCCATGGCGGACAGCGAGTTCAGCATCGTCCTGCAGGGCGGCGCGTCGCACTACAACCAGTCGCTCAGCGGTTCGGACACAGGCGCGGCGTACGGCGCGCGCCTGGGCATCCTGCCCACGCCGATGCTCGGCCTCGAGCTCGGCTACATGGGCACGCAGAACAACATCCAGGCCAGCCTCGATCAGGGGCGTGAGGCCAGCACGCTCAAGACCAACGAAGGTTACGCCGACGTCCGCCTCAACATCCTGCCTGGCTCCGTGACGCCCTACGTGTTCGGCGGATACGGCCTCACCTGGGTGAACGGCGCGGCGGCCTCGGGCGTCCCCAACAGCTCCACCAGCACCCTGCCCTTCGGCGCGGGCCTCGAGGCCAACGTAGGCGCGTTCAAGATCGGCGGCCGCTTCCAGTACAACTACCTGTTCAGCAGCATCAACACCGGCAACACCGCGGTGACGGTGAACAAGGGCGGCAACTCCGACTTCTGGGGCGCGACGGTCGACCTCGGCGCGTCGTTCCGCTGACAGGAACGGCTCCGGACCCCGAGCGGGTCCGGGGCCGGTTCGTCAGAACGCAAAACGGACGAATCCGGCCGGGTACACGCTGCGCGAGGGGCTGGTGGTGGGGCCGGTGTCGAACGGGAAGGTGAACTGCAGGCCGGCCAGCGCGCGTACGTCGTGCAGGCGGAAGAACTCGAGGCCCGCTTCTGCCGTGGCGCCCATGCCGCCGCGGCTGGCCGCTCCCAGGTAGCCGACGCCGCCGCCGATGTACGGCGAGACCTCCGTCGAGAAGGGGATCCACGCCGCCTCCAACATGAAGTAAGCCACGCCCTCGCCGCGCGAATAGCCGCCGGCGGTGGCCGAGATGCGGAAGTTCTCCGCCTCGTAGCCGTAGCCGAGCGAAAACCCGAAGGGAGAGCCGCTGCCGTTGTTGTAGAGCGGGATGGGGAGCCCGATGAACCAGAACCGTTCGCCCGGCTTCTTCGCGAACGGCTTCGCCTCGTTCTCCGTCACCGTGCGCATCTCGCCGTTGTGCTCGGCGCTGGTCCGCGAGATCACCGCGCTCACCAGGCGGACGGTGACGACGTCGCATTCCTCGACTGTTCCGGCGGTAAGCGCCGCCGAGTACACCGGCGCGAGCGTGCCGGGCACCAGCTCCTCGAAGCTGAGCGGCACTTTCTGCCCGAGCCGGCCACCCACGCGCAGCGCGAAGACGCGCCGCGCGCCCAGGTCCTCGCTCAAGGAGCCTAGATCGGAGTCCACGGGCCGTACGCCTTCGGCGCGGCGGTCTTCGAGCACGTTCACGCCGCGCTTGCGCAACTCGGTGGCCGCGACGGTGCGGATGGCGTGAACGGCGGGCGCGTCCAAGGCCCCGTCGTCGGCGACCACCAGCAGCGCCTCGCCGCGATCCTCTGCGAGCACCGGAGCGGCCAGGAGGAACAGCGACGTCCTCAGCACCAGGAATCTGCGGAGCATGTCCCGATCCATGCCTGGCATCCGCAGCAACGGGCATGCCGAAAACGCCCACCCAAGGAATCCAGTGAGTTACCGGAACCTGGCGCGGTGAATCGCGACGCTGATGTCAGAGGGCCCGGGCCCTCGCGGCACTAGAAACCAAGCCGCACGAAGGCGGCGGGATAGTAGTCGCGATGCGGCTCTTGGAAGAACCCGGTGCTCGCGGTCTCGAAGAAGGGAATGGTGGCCTCGACGCCGGCCAGCAAGCGCGCGGTGTAGAGCCGGAAGAACTCCATTCCCGCCTCGACCTTGGCGCCCATTCCTCCATTGGCCCCGGCGCCCATGTACCCAAGGCCGCCGCCCAAGAACGGCGAGATATTTCCCGAAAGCGGGATCCACGCTGCCTCGATCAACCCGTAGGCAGTGCCCTCGCCGTTGCGCGTGTAACCGCCCACCGTGCCGCCGAGTCGGAAGTTGTCCGCCTCGTAGCCGTAGGAGAGCGAGAAGCCATACGGCGTGCCGCGGCCGCCGTTGTAGAGCGCCATCGGCAGGCCGACGAAAACGACCCGCTCGCCATGCTTCTTGCGGTAGACCACCGGCGTCGCCTCGGCCGTGGTCACCGTCCGCAGCTCGGCCGTGTTTTCAGCGCTGGTCCGCGTCTGCACCGCCGCCGCCAGACGCGAGATGACGATGTCGCACTCCTCCAAGCTGCCTGCGGCCAGCGTTGCCGAATACACCGTGGCCAGGGTCCCTCCCTCCAGCTCGTCCAGGCTGATCAGATACTTCTGTCCCAAGCGCGTCAACCGCAGCGCGAACACGCGCTGCACGCGCAGCTCGTCGCTGAGCTCGGCCAACGCCGATTCCGTCGTCCGCAGCCCATCGGCACGCCGATCCTCCAGGACGGTCGCGCCGCGCTTGCGCAGCTCGCTGATCGCCACGTTGCGGATGGCCAGCAACGAGGTCGGATCGGTGGCCGCGTCGTCCGTCACCACCAGCAAGGCGTCGCCCCGGTCTCCAGCGAGCACAGGGGCGGCAAAGAGCAGGAACATTCCGAGGATGAGAAGTCTCCGGAGCATGATGTGATCCATGCCATGGCATCCGGAGCAACGCCTATGCCGAAATTGCTGCTCCAGTGAATTCAATGATTTGTGCAGCCAATCGGTGATCAATCACGATCTGGATGTCAGATGTATCCGGGCCGGCGCTCATGCAGCGCCCGCGCGAAGTTCCCCACAACCAGCCCCTTGCGCGCCCGCTTCAGGCGCCGCAGCAACTCGGGGACGCCGATGCGCGGCCCGCCCGCGGCATGCCGGTCGGCCACCGCCGCGTACTGATCGGGATCGATGGCCAGGCTGCGCGCCTGCACCTGATCGACTCGCGCCCGCGACACCAGCGCGCAGAGCTTCTCCGCCTCGCCTTCCTGGTCGGTCACACCCGGGAAGGACAATAGGTTCAGGGCCGTGTAGACGCCGCGGCGGTGCGCCAGCAGGACGCACTCCTCGACCTCCTCCCAGCCGTAGTTCACCGGTTGGTAGTACGCCTCGTAGAGCGGTTTGTGCGCGCTGTTCAGGCTGATGCGGCAGGCGTCGAGGCCGGCGTCGATCAGGAGCGCGAGGTTCTGCGGCAAGGACCCGTTGGTGTTGATGTTGATCGATCCTCGCGGCGTGGCCTGACGCATGAGGTGGATAGCCTGCGCGATCTCCCGCGCGCGCGTCAGCGGCTCTCCTTCGCACCCCTGCCCGAACGAGACCATGGTGCGGCCCGGGGCGCGCGAGAGGTGCGCAAGGCCGATGCGCGCCATCTCTTCGGCGCCGGGCGCACGCACGATGCGCTGGTGCGAGGCGGGTGGTCCCTCCTCGGGCTGCTCCGAGATGCAGCCCACGCATCGGGCGTTGCAGCCGGAGCTGGCGGGGATGGCCCCCTCGTCGCGGACATAGAAGGTGTTCTGGGCGGTGAAGCAGCGGTACTCCAAGGCGCACTTCGCCAGTTGCCGCAAGAGCGGGTTGTCGTCGCCGGCGAGCCGCTCCTGGATCAGGCCGGAGAGGTCGGGCGTCGAATGCGTGGCCGGGTCCCAGTGCGTGCGGCGGTCGGTGTGTAGCGCCCAGGCCACGTGGCACTGCCGCTCGTCGTCCCAGGCCGCCGCGGTATAGGCCCACTGCGGCAGCAGGGGCGCGATGGCCAGCTTGCGGAAGGCCGGCAGCTCGGTCCGCGTCCAGCCAGGCGGCAGCACGGCGGCCACCGCGTTGGGCTTGAGTGTGCGCCGCCCGACCCGCACCTCCGACAGCTCGACGGCGCGGCCCGTAGCAGGGTCGAATCCCACCGGCCGCCGCCCCGGCAGCACCGACAGCGAGGCGTGCCCGGGCAATGGCGCGGGCGCCTCGAGCGGCACCCCACCGCGCACCAGCGCGACCAACTCGGGGTGCTCGAAGACCTGCCCCTTCTCGTCTGCGAAGAGCAATTTCAGCATTTCATCTCGACACGACGCAGCTTGACCGGCGACCGGCCCCTGCTATCTTCCGCCGCCCTTTTGCGCAACCCTAAACCCGAGCACCCCGGAGTACGAGATGATCATCGGCTGCCCGAAGGAAATCAAAACCCGCGAATACCGCGTGGGCCTGGTGCCCGGCGGGGCGGCGGCGCTGGTGGCCCGCGGTCATCAAGTGTTGGTGGAGAAGAATGCAGGTGTGGGCAGCGGACTGCCGGACGCGCTCTACGAGGCAGCCGGCGCGAAGATCGTCGACAAGGCCGCGGACGTCTGGGCGCGCGCCGAGATGGTGATGAAGGTGAAGGAGCCCATCGCGAGCGAGTACCCGCTGATGCGCGAGGGCCAGACGCTCTACACCTACCTGCACCTCGCCGCCGACAAGCCGCTCTCCAAGGCGCTGCTCGACCGCAAGGTGTCAGCGGTCGCGTACGAGACCATCCAGACCGACGATGGTCAGCTCCCGCTGCTGCGGCCGATGAGCGAGGTGGCCGGCCGCATGGCCGTGCAGGTGGGCGCGCTCCATCTCCAGAAGGAGCACGGCGGCAAGGGCGTGCTGCTCAGCGGCGTCCCCGGCGTGCGCCGCGGCAAGGTGGTGATCCTCGGTGGCGGCGTGGTCGGCACCAACAGCGCCAAGCTGGCCTCCGGCATGGGCGCCGAGACGGTGGTGCTGGACGTCAACCTCAACCGGCTCGCCTACCTCGACGACATCTTCGGCTCGCGCCTCACGCCGGTCTATTCGGACCCGGCGCAGATCGCGCAGTACGTGCGCGAGGCGGACGTGGTGATCGGCGGCGTGCTGATTCCCGGCGCGAAGGCGCCCAAGCTGGTGAGCGAGAAGCTGATCTCGGAGATGCAGGAAGGCAGCGTGGTGGTCGACGTGGCCGTCGATCAGGGCGGGTGCATCGAGACCTGCCACCCCACCACGCACGACAACCCGACGTACATGCTGCACGGCGTGGTGCACTACTGCGTCGCCAACATGCCTGGCGCGGTGGCGCAGACCAGCACCTTCGCGCTCAACAACGCAACCATCGGCTACGGGCTGAAGCTGGCCGACCTCGGCGTCGTCGAGGCGGTGAAGCGCGATCGCGCTTTGGCCCTGGGCGTCAACGCCTTCAACGGCCATTGCACCTACAAGGCCGTCGCCGAAGCCCACGACTTCGAGTTCACCCCGCTCGAGAAGGCCCTCACCACCAGGCGGTAGGTCCGAAGATCAAGCGGCGTTCGATCCGAAGCCGTTGAAAGTGTTGTATTTTTCAGCGGCGGTCGCGATGTGGCGGGCGAGCGGTTGGTCTGCTGGAATGGTCATGCGTTTCCCATGGTTCCATGTGGGTCGAGAGCCGGTTAGATTCAGCAGGGCCACGCACCGCGGGGAGAGGGATGCTGGACTTCAAGCACACCGACAGGACGCGCCGGGAGTTCGAAAACCTCTCCCTTGATCACCTGGACGCACTCTATTCGGCCGGTCTGCGCCTGACCAAGAACGAGCGCGACGCCGAGGACCTGGTGCAGGACACCTTCCTGCGAGCCTTCCGCTTCTTCGACAAGTTCGAGCGCGGCACCAACATGAAGGCGTGGCTCTTCAAGATCCTGACCAACACCTTCATCAACAAGTACCGCCGCCGGGTGAAGGAGCGCATCGTCGTCGAGGGCGCCGCGCGCGAGTCCGGCAACGAGCGCTTCGTCACCCGCGAGCCCACAGAGAGCTCCGCCGATCCCGAGCAGTACTTCTTCGACAAGCTGCTCTCGGACGACGTGATCCGCAGCATCGACCAGCTCCCCATCGATTTCCGGCTGGTGGTGATCCTCGCCGACCTGCAGGAGTTCTCCTACAAGGAGATCGCCGAGATCCTCGACTGCCCGGTGGGCACGGTGATGTCGCGCCTCTACCGCGGCCGCAAGCTCTTGCAGAAGAACCTCCTCGGTTACGCGGTCGAGTCCGGCGTGGTCCACGGCAAGCAGGCGATGGAGATCAGCGTCGCCGCAGAGGTCGAGGAAGAGGCCGACGTGCTGCAGCTCAAGAGGCGCGCGTGACCCAGGAGTGCCGCAGACTGGAGGAGACGTTCCTCCACGCCTACGTGGACGGCGAGTTCTCCGCCGAGGAGAACGCCGAGGTGAAGGCGCACATCGCCGACTGCGACATCTGCACGCATTCGGTGCGCATCCACCAGAGCTACAAGGCCGCCATGCTGCGCGCCAACGCCGCCGCGCCGCACGCGGTGCACGACGCGCTCCGCGGCGCCATCGCCGACCAGGTCGCAGAGGGCCGCTGGTCGCGCGCCTTCCAGCGGCCCACCACCATCGCCACCGCGGCGGCTTGCGTCGGCGCGGCGGTCTGGTTCCTGGCGGGGGGGATGACGCATCCGCTCTTCCCTGCGGGACACTCGCTGGCCGACGACGGCGTGCGGCTCCATGCAGGCATGCTGCCCCTCGACTTCGCCGCCACCGACCCCGGCTCCGCCCAGCAGTGGTTGCAGCACAAGCTGGAGATCGGAGTCCGGGTCCCACGGTTCGCCCAGGGAGCGCGGCTGCAGGGCGTCCGCCGCTCCAACGTGCACGAGCACCGGGGTGCGTTGGTGACCTACTCCTTGCCGCAGGGCGAAGGGCGGCGCGTTTCGCTGCTGATCGTCGACGATCCCGAGCCCCAGTTGGCCGGCGCTGCGCGGCGCATCGCGGACCGCGAGATCTGGCTGTCCCGGGTGAAGGGCTTCAACATCGCCTCGTGGCGCAACGACGAGATCGTCTACTCGCTGATCTCCGACCTGGACGAGCAGGACGTGCTCGCGCTGGTGCAGTCGGCCGAGCTACGCTGAGGGGAACACCCTCACCTACCCCCGCGAAATCCCACGGCGTTTCATTGACACTTGTCGTGTGCGGCCCGTAAGCTTTCAACCAGCCCGTACCAGCTCTCGGAACACCGCGTGTCCAAGCGAATTCTCCTGATCGATTCCGACGAAGCCTTCGCCCAGGGCCTGTCCACGGCCATCCAGGCACGCGGCTTCTCCGCCACGCTGGCCACGGACAGCGAGCGGGGCATCGCGCTGGCGAAACAGGAGAACCCGGACCTGATCGTGGTTTGCGTCGAGGCGCAGCCCACCAACGGGTACATGCTCTGCACGCGCCTGAAGAAGGACGAGCAGCTCAAGGGCATCCCCGTCATCCTCACCTCCGCCAACGCCAGCCCCGACGCGTTCGAGAAGCACAAGAAGCTGAAGACCCGCGCGGAGGAGTACCTGACCAAGCCCTTCACGCCCACCGTCATGCTCGAGCGCGCATCCTCGCTGATGGGGATTGCCGCGGCGGACGGCGACGACGACATCATCCACGTCGAGGATGAACCGCTGGGCCTGGGCGACCTGGTCGACGGCGAGGACGAGCCCATCTCCCTCTCCGACGCCGAGGCCGCCGAGGCGCGCAGCGGCCAGCCGGAAGAGGCGCTGGAGGTGGAGGAGGTCGAGGAGGTCGTGCAGGTCGCGGAAGACGGCGCCGCCGAGGGCGACGACGACATGGACATGTTCGACAAGGCCTTCGATTCGCTGGGGACCTCGCCGCAACCTCCGCCCGCCGCCACCACCCGCTTCAACGACCTGCCGACCCACTCCGAAGACAAGCAGCCCACCGAGCTGAGCGCGCCCGACGACGACGCGGTGCTGCACTCGCTGGTGCACGGCGAGGAGCCGGTGGCGGTCAACGATCCCGACCTGCCGGTGGCGCTGGATCAGGACCTGTCGCTGGATCAGGACCTGCCCGTGTCCATGGATCCGGACGTGGAACCGGATCCCGGTGCGGACCTCGACGCGCGCCTGGCAGATCTGGAAACCAGGCTCGCCGAACGCGACGCCGAGTTGGACCATGCCCGCAAGGGCGCGGCCTCGAACACCGAGGTCATCCGCATCAAGGAGTCGAAGAACAAGGCGGAGAAGGAGATCCTCCGCCTCAAGGAAGAGCTCCACGCCAAGGACAAGGAGCTGGTCGACCTCCAGGAAACGCAGACCGCCCTCGAGTCGCAGGCGCAGCAGCTCAAGGACGAGGCGGTCAAGCGTGAGGCCGCGGCCAGGACGCTGCAGCAGCGCGCGGAGGCGTTGGCGGCGGCGGCGAAGAAGTTCGAGCGCGAGCTGACCGCCGCCAGGGACGACGCCAAGAAGGGCGCCGGCGCCGAGCAGCTTCGCGGCCGCGTCGCCGGGCTGGAGAAGGAGCTGGAGTCGGCGCGCACGGACGTCGCGGCGCTCACCGGCGAGAAGGACCTGCTCTCCGAGGAGCGCGAGGACCTGCGCCGGCAGCTCGAGGACGCGCAAGCGAGCGCCGCCCGCAACGAGGAGCGCGCCATCAAGGCCTACTCGC
>DASRTX010000302.1:0-2753 GCA_035655715.1 Myxococcales bacterium
ACATGCCGCCGGGGACGGGGGATGCGCAGCTCTCGCTGGTGCAGACCATCCGCCTGCACGGGGTGGTGATGGTGACCACGCCGCAGGACGTGGCCACCGGCGACGTGCTGCGCGGGATCAAGATGTTCGAGAAGGTGAAGACGCCGGTGCTGGGGATCGTGGAGAACATGGCCGGCTTCGTCTGCCCCTGCTGCGGCGAGCGCTACGAGATCTTCGGCCGCGCCGGCGGGCGCCGCCTGGCGATGCAGACCGGGCTGGAGCTGCTGGGCGAGGTGCCCATCGAGGTGGCCGTCCGCGAGGGCGGCGACGCCGGCGTCCCCATCCTCGTCTCCGATCCCCACGCCCCCGCCGCCGAGGCGCTGCGTGCCGTGGCCGACCGCGTCGCGGAGATCGTGGAGGCCGGCGTTCCCGCCGCGGTCTAGAAAAGAAGGGGTTCACACAGCAGGCGTTCGACAGTCGCAGCTACACGGCGGATAGCGAATTGGCGCCGATGCTCGACTTTTTAGCCCAAAAGCGTTGGATTCGCCGAAAATGTGTTGTACATGGATTTTGGCTGATGCTTGACTTTGCAGCGGGATGGCTCCTATCCTGTTGCACATGTACCTCCGCGAAGTCGTCTCACCCCGCAAGCGTGGTCCTGATACCCGCTACCTCCAGCTTGTCGAGGGAGAGCGGGACACGCAGGGCCGCGTCCAGACCCGCATCCTCCACTCCTTCGGCCGCACGGACCAGCTCGATCTCGAACAGATCCGGCGCCTCGTCGACCAACTCAGCCGGTATCTCGATTCCGCCGCGCCCGTGCCCACCTCGGGCATGGAGGTGACCCGCACGTGGACCTTCGGAGGCACGCATCTCCTCGATTCGCTGTGGCGGGAGCTCGCGCTGAACCAGTTCTTTTCCCATGCCCTCGAAGCGCGCTCGTTCGCCCGGCCGGTGGAGCGGGCCCTCTTTGCCCTGGTCTGCCATCGCGCCCTCGCCCCCGCCTCGAAACTGGCCTGCTCCCGCTGGGCCGGCGCCAGCGCTTGGATTCCCGGGCTCGAGCGCGGAGGCGACGAACTGGACGTTCAGCACCTGTATCGCGCCATGGATTTCCTTCACGCCGCGATGCCCGACCTGCAGGAGCACCTGTATTTCCAGGTCACCGACCTGCTCAGCGCCGACGTCTCGGTCCTCTTCTACGACACCACCAGCGTGAGCTTCTACCTGGACGACGCAGACCCCGAGGGAGGGCTGCGGCGCCACGGGCATTCGAAGAAAAAGCGTCCCGACCTGCCGCAGATCGTGGTTGCGCTGGCCATCAATCGCGAGGGCATCCCGGTGCGTCACTGGATCTTTCCCGGCAACCGGATCGACGTGACCACGGTGGAAGAGGTCACGCGCGACCTCCTGGGTCTGCGGCCCCGGCGTTTCCTGTTCGTGGGCGACCGGGGCATGGTGAGCCAGGCGAACCTCGACTTCCTCGAATCGCGCCGCCTGGGCTATCTCCTCGGCTGCCGGCTCCGCACCGATCCCGCGCTGGAGGCGCGCATGCTCTCCCTGCGCGGGCGCTACCGCCCGGTGCGCGAGGGGGTGGGCGTGAAGGAGACGCAGCTCACCGATGGAGGCCGCACCCTGCGCTACCTGCTCTGCCGCAGCGAGGCGCGGGCGGAGCACGATGCCCGCACGCGCGCCACCGTCCTCGAACGGCTCAGGGCGAAGCTTGTGAAGCAGAAGAAAAGCGATGGGGCCGGGGAGACGCGCGACACGCATGCCCTGCTCTCCACGCCCGGCTACGCCCGCTACCTGGCGAAGACGGCGGACGGCATGCTCAGGATCGACCCGGCCCGGGTGGCGGCCGCGGCGCGTCACGACGGCAAGTACGTGCTGATGACGAACGAGCTCGACCTGCCGGCGGAAGAGCTCGTGCTCGGCTACCGCGACCTCTGGAAAGCGGAGCGCGCCTTCCGCTCCATGAAGAGCGTGCTGGACCTTGAGCCGGTCCAGCACCGCACACCCGAGCGCATCACCGCTCACGTGCACATCTGCGTCCTCGCCTACCTGCTGGTCCGGGTCGCCGAGAACCGGGCGCAGACCGGCTGGGAGCAGATCCGCGAACGCGTCGAGAGAATTTCCCTCACCGAGCTTACCACCGAGCGCGCTTCCGCCCTGCAGACGAAGTCGCTTTCCAGCGCGGAGCGCGATCTTTTGAATTGTTGCAAGGTCCCGCCTCCTGCCAGAACGCTGCAAGTCACTCCAGTATAACCTTTTATCCGGTTTGAAGCCGCTCCGGGCGCTGTTGTACACGCGTCCGGAGTGGTGTTGCTGTATCTATAGATCCAGCAATGGCTTGCAGAACCTGTGTGAGGTGGCGCTGTCGAACGTCTGCTGTGTGAAATTCGCCTTTTTTCGGATTTGGAAGTGCGCCGGGCCAAAGAATGTGCGCTGGGCCACCGGGCTCAGCGCACTCTCGCACTCTCGCACTCTCGCACTCTCGCACTCTCGCACTTCCGTTCCGTACTCTCGTACTCCTCGTACTTTCGTACTTCCCTACCCCGGCAGCCGCACGGTGAACGTGCTCCCTTCGCCGGGGGCGGAGCGCGCCTCGATGTCGCCGCCCAGCAGCTGGGCCAGGCGGCGGGCGATGGCCAGGCCCAGGCCGGTGCCGCCCGCGCGGCGCACGAGCGGGTGCTCGGCCTGCCAGAACGGCTCCCAGATCCGCTCCAGGTGCGCGGCGTCGATCCCGATCCCCGTGTCGGTGACGGTGACGGCCAGGG
>DASRTX010000303.1:0-20083 GCA_035655715.1 Myxococcales bacterium
TCAAGGACATCGACATCAAGAACCTGCTCGGCGCCATCGCCGACATCTCCAAGAAGAACATCATCGTGGCCGACGACGTGAAGGGCCAGGTGACCATCAAGCTGCGCAACGTCCCCTGGGACCAGGCGCTCGACATCATCCTCAAGTCGAAGGGCCTGGGGCGCGAGGACGTGGGCAACATCATCCGCGTCGCGCCCATCGAGACCCTGCGGGCGGAGCAGAAGGCCGCCGCGGAAGCCTACAAGAACCGCCAGGCCAGCGAGCCGCTCAAGGTCCGCCTGATCCCGGTGAACTACGCCAAGGCCGACGCGCTCACCGCCCAGCTCAAGGACGCGCTCTCGGAGCGAGGCACGGTGACGGTGGACGCGCGCACCAACACCCTGATCGTCAAGGACGTGCAGGAGGCGCTGCTCCGCGCCGAGGGCATCGTCCGCAACCTCGACACCCAGACGCCCGAGGTGCTGATCGAGGCGCGCATCGTCGAGGCTGCCACCAGCTTCGCGCGGCAGGCAGGCATCCAGTGGGGCGGCAACGTCAGCCTGGCTCCCACCTTCGGCAACCCCACCGGCCTGATCTTCCCCAACCTCCTCAACGTGGCGGGTGCCGCGGACGATGCCGCTGCCCCGATCGCCGGCCTGACGGGCGTGTCCGTTCCCAACTTCGCGGTCAACATGCCGGCGCCCATCGGCCTCAACAGCGGCGGCGGTCTCGGCTTCATCTTCGGCAGCGCGGGCGGTTCGGCCAACCTGAACCTGCGTCTCTCGGCCGCCGAGAACAGCGGCACCATCAAGACGGTGAGCTCGCCGCGGGTGGTGACGGTGGACAACGTGGACGCCAGCATCAGCCAGGGCGTCAGCATCCCCTTCTCGCAGACCAGCGCGGCGGGCGTGACCACCACCTTCATCGAGGCGCGCCTCGAGCTCCGCGTCACCCCGCACGTGACGCAGGAGGGCTCGATCCAGATGCGCATCAACGCCGCCAACAACCAGCCCAACCCGCAGTTGACCGGCTCCAACGGCCAGCCCTCCATCAGCCGCAGGGAGGCAAAGACCGAGGTGCTGGTGCGCGACGGCGAGACCACCGTCATCGGCGGTATCTACACGCGCCGCAACTCCGAGTCGTGGAACGAGGTGCCCATCCTCAGCAAGATCCCGGTGCTGGGCTGGCTGTTCAAGAAGAAGGCCGTCACCGACGACCGCACCGAGCTGCTCATCTTCATCACGCCCCGCATCATCAATCGCTCGCAGTCCGCCGTTGCCGCGGCCCCGTCCGCCGGCGACGAGGGAAAGCAGTAGGAGGCCAGGAACCATGAGGACGCCGATCATCTTTCTCGCCGCCGCCCTTGCGGCGGGCTGCACCGCGCAGGGCAACTCCGCTTTGCTCATCTCCAAGGTGGTGGTGGCCACGGCCGGCCAGTCGAGCGACACACCGCCGCGCCCGACCTGCACGGTCGACCCCAGCGCGGACGAGTCCAACTCGGTGCCGTTGAACCTGACCGAAAACACCGGGACCGTCGGCGCGGTGATCAGCAATCTGATGCTGCCTACCAACTCCGCGAACCCGGACCTCAACGTGGACGCGTCCACCTTCTCGCCGCACCAGGCGGTGGTGACCTACGAGTTCCCCAGCGGCGCCGCAGGCGGGACCATCAACGTCAATCCCGTCATCACCCCGGTGAGTGGCCTGACGGTGGCCGCTGGCAATCAGGCGCCGGTCCTCGTCTCGCTCGTGCCTCAAGGGGTCATCACGGCGCCGAAAGGCACCTTCATCCGCGCGAGCTTCCATATCGAAGGAAAGATGACCGGCGGGAACACGACGCGCACGACCGAGCGCGAGTTCCTCTTCGTGGTATGCGACACTACCGGGTGCGGGCCCGCGTGCCTCTGAGCGGGCGCGCGCTTGACGCTCGCGCCGGCAGCGTGACAGATCCCCGGCGGTGACGCTGACACTCGCGGAGCTGTACGTCCGGCAGGGGCTCCTGGGCCGCGCGCGGGCGATCTACCGCAAGCTGGCCGAGGAGGGGGACGAGACGGCGCGGCGGAGGCTCCTCGAGCTGCCTTCCGCGCAGGCGCGGATCGCGGTGTTGGAGGAGTTGCTGGAGCGGGTGAGGCAGGGCCGTAGAGGGGGATGATGGGTTTCCGCGAAGACCTCGAGCAGATCTGCGGCAAGGTGGACGGCTCGTTCGCCGCCAGCGTGATGGGCTTTGACGGCATCCCCATCGAGACCGTCGAGGCCAAGCCGCCCGCCGGCATCGAGATGCAGAACCTCCTGGTCGAGTATTCGGGCATCATCTCGCAGGTGCGGCAGGCGGCAGAGACCCTGCAGATGGGGAAGGCGAGCGAGGTCTCCATCCGCACCGAGAAGATGGTGGCGGTCGCCCGGCCGCTGACACCTGACTATTTCGTCGTCCTCACCCTCTCGCCCGAGGGGAACGTGGGCCGCGCGCGCTACGAACTGCGGGTCGCCGGCCCCAAGCTCGCCGCCCAGCTTTAGGGAACTCGGCGGGGACATGATGGCCGCGCGCAGCGCGCCTTCGTGTGGCTTTTCGGGGACATGATGGCCGCGCGCAGCGCGCCTTCGTGTGGCTTGCCGGGGACATGATGGCCGCGCGCAGCGCGCCTTCGTGTCTTTTCGGGGACATGATGGCCGCGCGCAGCGCGCCCTCGTGTGGCTTGCCGGGGACATGATGGCCGCGCGCAGCGCGCCTTCGTGTCCCTAGTGGACTGGACGATCACCGCATCTTCGTGTACATCGCGCGCCCTCGGACAGGAGTGCGCGATGGCGGACGTGATCGACACCAGTGAGTTTCGCAACGGCCTCAAGATCCTGATCGACAACGAGCCGTTCGTAATCGTGGAGTTCCAGCACGTCAAGCCAGGCAAGGGCTCGGCCTTCGTCCGCACCCGCTACAAGAGCCTGATCAGCGGCAGGACGCTGGAGAAGAACTTCAAGTCCGGCGAGAAGGTGGGCCGCCCCGACATCGAGGAGAAGAAGATGCAGTACCTCTTCAAGGAAGGCGACCACTACGTCTTCATGGACTCCAAGAACTACGAGCAGAGCCACATCGACGCGGGGGGGCTGGGCGAGTCGAAGAATTTCCTCAAGGAGAACATGGACGCCTCGGTCCTGTTCTGGAACGGCCGCGCCATCTCGGTGGACCTGCCCAACGCGGTGGAGCTGAAGGTGACGAAGTGCGATCCGGGCGTGCGCGGCGACACCGTGTCGGGAGCGATGAAGCCGGCCACCCTGGAGACGGGCTACACCCTCAACGTGCCCCTCTTCATCAACGAGGGCGATATCTTGAAGATCGACACGCGCTCGGGCGAGTATCTGACGAGGGTCGGTTGAAGAGCTCTCCAGCTCTCCAACCCTTCGCCTCAGGAACGAAATGGACGTCGACAAACTCAAAGCGATCCTCGCGGCGCTGCAGGGCACCGACGTCAGCCGCCTGACCTGGGTCTCAGGGCAGGAGACGCTCGACGTCCGGCTGGGCCATCCGCCTCCGGCCACCACCGCGGTGCACGCCGTGCCGATGCAGGCGGCCCACTCGCCGATGCCGGCGGCCGCGCCGGCGGCCCATCCCGCGCCTTCCACGCTCCACCCCCCGCCCCCCACGCCGGCGGCCGTCAAGGCGGCGGCCGACTCGAAGACGTTCACGGTCAACTCGCCGTTCGTCGGCACCTTCTACCGGTCCGCTTCCCCGGACAGCCCGGTCTTCGTCGACGTCGGCACGGTGGTGAAGAAGGGCCAGGTCCTTTGCATCGTCGAGGCCATGAAGCTGATGAACGAGATCGAGGCCGAACAGCCCGGCCGCCTTACCGAAGTGCTCATCCAGAACGGCAGCCCGGTGGAGTACGGCGAGGCCCTCTTCCGCTTCGAACCCGCATGAACGCAGTCCGCCGGCGGACATGTTCCATCGAATCCTGATCGCCAACCGCGGGGAGATCGCGCTCCGCATCATCCGTGCCGCGCGCGAGCTCGGCGTCGAGACGGTGGCGGTGCACTCCACCGCCGACTCCAGCTCGCTGCACGTCCGTTTCGCCGACCAGTCGCTCTGCATCGGCCCTCCGTCTTCCAAGGAGAGCTACCTCAACATCCCCGCCATCCTCTCGGCGGCCGAGGTGAGCGGAGCCGACGCCATCCATCCCGGCTACGGCTTCCTCAGCGAGAACGCCGAGTTCGCGGAGATGGTGCAACACTCCGGGCTGGGCTGGATCGGCCCGCGCCCGGACATGATCCGGATGATGGGCAACAAGATCCGCGCCAAGGAGGCCATGAAGGAGGCGGGCCTGCCGCAGCTTCCTGGCAGCGAAGGGGTGGTGCAGGAAGAGCGCGACCTGGTCAGGCTGGCCGAGAAGGTGGGCTTTCCGGTGATCCTCAAGGCCGCTGCGGGAGGCGGAGGGCGCGGCATGAAGATCGTGCGCGAGAAGGAGCAGCTCGCGCCGCAGTACCGCACCGCGTCGGCCGAGGCGTTGGCCGCCTTCGGAAACGGCGACATGTACGTGGAGCGCTACGTCGAACGGCCGCGCCACATCGAGATCCAGATCGTCGCCGACGAGCACGGGAACATCATCCACCTGGGCGAGCGCGAGTGCTCGGTGCAGCGGCGGCACCAGAAGATGCTGGAGGAGAGCCCTTCGCCGGCACTGAACGAGAAGCTGCGCGAGCGGATGGGCCGGGTGGCGGTCGAGGCGATGAAGAAGGTCCGCTACAACAACGTCGGCACCATCGAGTTCCTGCTCGACGACCGGGGCGACTTCTACTTCATGGAGATGAACACCCGCATCCAGGTGGAGCACCCCGTGACCGAGAGCGTCACGGGCATCGACCTGATCAAGGAGCAGATCCGGCTCTCCGCGGGAGAGGAGTTGGGGCGTACGCAGAAGAGCATCGTGATGAAGGGCCACGCCATCGAGTGCCGCGTGAATGCGGAGGACCCGGTCACCTTCGCTCCTTCTCCGGGCCTGATCACCGCCTACCATGCGCCGGGCGGCCTGGGCGTCCGGGTGGACTCCCTGGCCTACGAGCAGTACCGGGTCCTGCCCTTCTACGATTCGATGGTGGCCAAGCTCATCGCGATGGCGGACAGCCGTCCGGCGGCCATCATGCGCATGCGCCGGGCCCTGGAGGAGTACATCGTGGAAGGGATCAAGACCAACATCCCCTTCCACAAGAAGCTCCTGGTGTACGAGCCGTTCGTACAAGGTAGGTACGACACGCGGCTGGTGGAAAAGCTGCTGGCGGAGAATCCGGGCTGATTCCTCGCGCGATTTTTCGTGGCCGGAGCATAGTGCTGTAGGGTCCTGAAGGTCCGGGAGCGAGGCCGGCGGACGACCCCGCCAAAAGGCTTCCGGAGTCGCCCGTTCGGGGAATCTTCGCAGCGCTCGGTACGTCCTTCGATCGCCGCCCATTCCCTTGACCGGACGGCAAAAACCCCGCTAGCTTGGGATGCTGTTTCCTCTCTACCCGGACACCCCGAGCGCGCCGACGCGATGGACAAAAACAAGGTCATCGAGTCGGCGGCGAAGCTGATCGCCAAAGGGTCTTTCGACAAGGCGGTCAAGGAATACCAGCGCGTCCTCGAGAGCGATCCGGACGACGTCCGCGTCCTGCAGAAGCTGGCCGAGCTCTACCAGAAGATGAACCGCAAGTCGGACGCGGCCGACTGCTTCGAGAAGGTCGCCCGCACCTACTCGGCGCAGGGCTTCTATCTGAAGGCGGTCGCGCTCTACAAGCAGGTGCTCAAGGTCATCGACCGCGTCGAGGTGAACGTGCGCCTCGCCGAGCTGTACCAGCAGCTCGGGCTGGTGGGCGACGCCACCAAGGAATGGCAGGCGGTGGCCGCCTTCTACGAGAAGGCCGGCGACACCAAGGCCAGCCTCGACACGCTCAAGAAGCTGGTCGACCTCGATCCGGACAACGTGGCCGCGCGCATCCGCCTGGGCGAGCAGTACGCGCGCCAGGACAACCTGATCGAGGCGGTGGCCGAGCTTCGCCGCGCCGCGCAATATCTGAAGTCCAACGGCCGGCAGGACGACTATCTGCGCGTCGCCGAGCGCATCAGCCACCTCGACCAGGCCGACGTGGTGCTGGCAAAGGAGCTGGCCGAGCAGTACCTGGGCAAGGGCGATTCGAAGCGCGCCCTGGCCAAGCTGCAGATCTGCTTCAAGGCGAACTCGCGCGACGTGGGCACGCTGCAGATGCTGGCCCGCGCCTTCCAGGAGCTTGGGCAGACCTCCAAGACCGTCTCGGTGCTCAAGGAGCTGGCGCGCGTCCACGCCGACGCCGGGCGCGCCGACGAAGCCCGCAAGGTCTACACGCAGGCGCGAGATCTCGCGCCGGACGATCCGGAGCTGAAGACCGCCCTCGACGGCCTGGCCAGCGCCCCCGCCCCCGCGGCGAAGGCCCCCGAGCCGGTGCGGGCGCCGCCGCCTCCTCCTCCGCAGGCCGCCCGTCCCCAGGCCGCGACGATCGCTCCTCCGCCGCCCTTGCAGTCGCGGCCGCCAACCGCCCCCATCCTGGGCGCGCGCCCGTCGACCGCGCCCATCCAGCTCAGCTCGACGCCGCCCACGCAGGCGCAGGTCCCCAAGCTGCTCAAGGAGACCGAGGTCTACGTCAAGTACGGCCTGCACGAGAAGGCGCTGGAGCACCTGCGCAGGATCTTCTCGGCGGACCCCGACAACCTGGACGCGCACGAAAAGGCGAAGGTCGTGGCCATCGCCATGGGCCGCACCGACGATGCCGTTGCCTCCCTCTCCACCTTCATCCGGCTGGGCGCTGCCGCCGGCGATCCGCGGACCGCGGCGGCGCGCGACGAGCTGCGCAAGCTGGACCCCGGCAACGCGGCCCTGGGAACCGCCGGCGCGGCCCCGGAAGAAGAGCTCGAGCTGGTGGACGACGGCGGCATCGAGCTCGACACCGGCGACGGGGAAGTGCTCGAGCACGAGGAGCTGGTGGAGGAGTCCCTTGGCGAGGAGCTGGCCCTGGGCGAGCCCGCCGGGGCCGAACTCGAGGCGGAGGTCGAGCCGCTCCACGCCGGAGCCGCGGCGTCCGACGCCGACGAATTCGCCAGCGACCTGGCCGAGGCGGATTTCTACGTCCAGTCGGGCCTGGTCGAGGACGCCCGCGCCATTCTCGAGGGAATCACGCTCTCCTCGCCGGATCATGCAGGCGCGTCGGAACGGCTGGCGCGGCTGGGTCCGGCCGCGGAGGCCGCCTCGCAGGAGCACGACGATCTCGCCGCCGAGCTCGCAGCGGAGCTGGCAGCGGAGGTGGGCCCGGGCGGCGCCGACGAGGTGAAGCCGCTGGACGGCGATGTCCTCGACACCTTCCAGGTCCCGGCGCACGAGGTGCTGGGAGAGTTCCGCGCCAAGGTGCAGGAGATCGTCCGCCCCGAGGACGTGCAGACCCACTACGACCTGGGCATCGCCTACAAGGAGATGGGCCTGGTGGACGAGGCGGTGGGGGAGTTCGAGCTCGCCCTGCGGCACGGCGGTGGAACGCGCGGGGCCGACTGCCTCACCATGCTGGGCCTGTGCGAGATGGATCGGGGCCAGCCCGCCGCCGCCATCCGGCGACTGCTGGAGGGCCTGGCGCTGCGCGGGCTCACGCCGGCCGCCCGGCACGCGCTCCAGTTCGAGCTGGGCGTGGCCTACGAGGCGCAGGGACAGAACGCAGAGGCGCTGCAGCAGTACCAGTCGATCGCGGCCAAGGACGCGCGCTTCCGCGACGTGCCCGAGCGCATCCAGCGGCTGGGGGGCACGGTCAGCGCCACCGGGCGGACGCTGGTCAAGTCTTCTCCGGGGGCGCAGATCGCGGCGGCGCAGTCGTCTCCTCCAACCGCGCAGTCCAGGCCCGCCGCGGCCGCTCCCTCCGTGACCAGCGATGCCGACCCGGCTGCGCCGTCGCGCAAGAACCGCAAGATCGGTTTCGTGTGATGAGCGGAGCGAGACCGTGAACTATCTCGACTACTACGAGCTGGCGCAGGAGCCGTTCTCCAATGCGCCGGTCTCCCGCTTCTACTTCAACTCGCCGCAGCACTCGCAGGCGCTGGTCCGGCTGACGCATCTATGCGCGCAGATGAAAGGCCTCGGCATCCTGGTCGGGGACATCGGCGCGGGCAAGACCACGCTGGCGCGGCGCCTGCTCGACTCGCTGCCCGAGGCGGAGTACGAGGCCGCGCTGCTGGTGATCATCCACAGCGGCGTCACCGCCTCCTGGCTGCTCAAGCGCATCGCGCTCCAACTGGGCGTGGACGCGCCCAGCGAGGACAAGCTGGCGCTGCTGGGCCAGCTCTACCAGCGGCTGACCAAGATCTACGAGTCGGGCAAGAAGGCGGTGGTGCTGATCGACGAGGCCCAGATGCTCGCCTCCCGCGAGCTGATGGAGGAGTTCCGCGGCCTGCTCAATCTCGAAGTGCCCGAGCGGAAGCTGCTCTCGCTGATCTTCTTCGGGCTGCCCGAGATCGAGCAGAACCTCAAGCTCGATCCCCCGCTCGCCCAGCGCGTGGCCATCAAGTACCGGCTCGATCACCTCAATGCCGAGAGCACCGAGGCGTACATCAAGCATCGCCTGCGCCTTGCCGGTGCGGCGCGGATGCCTTTCACCCCGGGCGCGGTGAAGTCGGTGCACCGGTTCTCCAGCGGCACCCCGCGCGTGATCAACACGCTCTGCGACAACGCGCTCTTCGAGGGCTACGTGGCGCGGGCGCCGATGATCGACGAGCAGATGATCGAGCGGGTGGCGGTGGATCTGGGACTCGACGGCGGCAGGACTCCCGAGGAGCTGGCGCCGGCGGCGCGGCCCTCCAACCCGCCCCCCGCCGCCGAGAAGGGCAAGCCAATCGATCTGGGGGAGATCGACCGCTATCTCGCGGGTCTCGCCAAGCCGAGCTAGGCCGTGCTGAGCCGCATCCTCGTCGCCGTGGGACTCGCCGCCGCCGCCGTCTCGGGGGCGGCGGTCGCGTTCCTGCGCACCGACTTCGTGGCCAACAACCTCTGCGCGTACGCGGTGGCCACCATCGAGGAGGCCACCGCGGCGCAGGTGCAGGTGGCGCGCTGCTCGGTGGAGCCCGAGCAGGGCAAGGTCACAATCGAAGGGCTCCACGTCGGCGCCCCGGGCGGCCGGCTGGACCTCAAGGTGGCGCGCGTCTTCGCCCAGGTGACGGTGCGCCCGCTGCTGCAAAAGGTCAGGCTCTCGCGGCTGGAGATCGATCACCCCGAGCTGCACCTTTCGCTCGATCAGGAGGCCCGCGGGTCGCCCGCCCGCGGCGGGCAGTGCCTGCCCGACATGCTCGATCGATTCGAGTTCGGGCGCGTGCAGGTGCGCAAGGCCAGCGTGGAGGTGACGTCCTCGGGCATGCGCCTTTCGGTGCCGCGGCTGGGCCTCGTCCTCAAGGGCCGCGACGGGCCGCTCTCCATCGCGGTGGCCACTCGCGGGGGCTCGCTGGAGCTTCCCGGCCGGACGGTGGGCTTCATCTCCACCCGCACCTCCGCCGAGGTGGACCTGCGCGGCGAGGGCAGCGTGGAGCTGCGGCGCGGGGACGTGATCGGGACGGAGGCGTCCGCCTTCCTCAAGGGCAAGCTGCAGAACCTCTGCGAGCCACGCATCGAGCTCTCCACCAATCTCAGAGTGGACGATCTGGAGACCGCGTTCGCGCGGCTCCTGCCCGGCGCCTTGCGCGGCGTCAAAGGGTCACTCTCGACGGACGCCGCCTTCACGCTGGCCAAGGGAGGGCCGCGGGTGAAGGGCGAGCTGCGGCTGCGCTCGCTGGCGCTGGAAGGCTACTCTCCCGGGGACGCGCGGCTCCGCTTCGACGTGACGCCGGCGCGGGCGCGCATCGATCGCCTGGAGCTGCCGGTGGGCCGCGGCCAGGTGAGCGGCTCGGCCGAGATCTCGCTGGCGGAGGCAGGGCTGCCGGTGACGGCGGATCTCTCGCTGCGCGACCTCGAGCTGCAAGAGCTGCTGCGCAAGCTGGGCCTCGCCCACGCCTGGGTGGTGATGCGGGCAAGCGGCCGCGTGCAGGCGAAGGGCACGCTGAGGCCGCTGCAGATCGCCGCCGAGCCTGCCCTGGAGCTGGCCGACTTCGCCGTGCTCGACCGCGGCTACGACGCGCGTCCGTCGAAGGCCGGCGGGCGGGCCCAACGGATGTTCGAGTTCGCGAGCGGGAAGCTGGGCGGGGCCGTCTCCATCGACGCCGACAAGGTGGTGCTCCACAACGGCAAGATCGATGCGGGCGCGTCGCAGCTGGAGGTGGAGAGCACCTTCTTCACCGATCTGCGCAAGGGCATGCAGATCGACGCGCGCTCGCCGGGCGTTGCGCTGGCGGACTTCCGCGGTCACATCGGGGCGCTCCCGGCGAGCGGCTCGGCGGCGCTGGTGGCGCGCGTGGCGGGGCCCTACCAGGCGCTCACCATCGCGAGCAGCGTCTCGGCCCACGGCTTCCATCTCCTCGATCTCTCGCTCGGCGACGTCTCCACCCAGCTCACCTTCCAGGCGGCATCGATGCGGTTGACGCTTGAGCAGATCCGCGCCCGCAAGGAACGGAGCACGTACCAGGGCAGGCTGGCCCTCGATTTCAGCGATCCGGCCGTCAACGTGGACGCTCGCATCGAGCTGCCGGATGCGCGCGTGCACGACCTGATCGACCTGGCGATGGGCCTGGTGCCGGCGCTGTCCCCGCTGAGCGACGCGGGCGACCTCGACGGGCAGGTCTCTGGCGTCCTCGAGGTGAAGGGGCCCCTGGCCGGCCCCGAGGGAACGGCAGCGCTGCAGTTCGGGGAAACCCGGCTGTGGGGCGAATCCTTCTCGGGCGGCAGCGCCCGCGTCTCGCTTCATGGCGCGGAGCCGCGCCTGCAGATCGAGGAGGTCTCGCTGCGCCGCGGCGATGCGGCGCTGCGTGCCAAGGGGCGCTTCGGGCCCGACTGGCAGCTCGACATCGACGCGACGACCGAGAACTTCACGCTGGCGGACCTGGACATGGCGCGGGCGGCGAAGCTGCAAGGACCGATGCGCGCCGTCGTGCACGTGGGTGGCGTGGCGGCGCGGCCCGTCGTGCGCGCCACCCTCGGGTTCGAAGAGGGGACGGCGGGCGAGGCCGAGCTGGGGGAGGGCAATCTCGCGCTCGACATCGACGGCACCCAGATGAAGTGGAAGGGGACCATCGGGACCCACACGCTGGAAGGCGAGGCCCGCCTCGCCGACGACTTCCCCTACAGCTGCACCGCCAGCCTGCGCATCCCCGACCTGGCCCAGGTTCTCGACCTGCTCGCGCCGGAGGCGGACATCCAGAGCGGGTCGCTGCTGGCCGGCGTGGAGCTGCGCGGGTCGCTGCTGCGCTGGCGGGAGAGCGCGGGCAACATGACCCTCTCGCAGCTCAAGGTGGTCCGCGGCGACATGGCCTTCGAGAACGACGGCAACGCCAAGCTCTCCTTCGGCCCGGAGGGAGTACGGGTCGAGAGGCTGGCGCTGCGGGCTCCCTACACCTCGGCCCAGCTCTCCGGCAGCCGCGGGTCCGACGGCAAGCTGGATCTGCGCCTCACCGCCAGCATCGACGGCCGCGTGCTGCAGACGCTGGTCCCCGACGTGGAGCACGCCGCCGGCACCTATCTGGTGCAGGCCGCCGTGGGCGGCACCACCCGCGAGCCCACGGTGCTCGGCAACGCGCACGTCGAGGGAGGGGCGGTCACGCTGCGCGGCCTGCCGGTGGCGGCCCGGGGGATGAACGGCAGCATCTCCTTCTCGCAGGACGCGCTGGTGATCGACTCGATGACCGGCAAGCTCAACAACGGAGAGGCGCGCGTCTCCGGCGGCATGGAGCTGTCGCGGCTGGTCCCGAAGAAGATCGACCTGTCCGCGCACGTCAGCGACGTGAACCTCAAGCTGGACACGGTGGGCGCCACCGTGGACGGGGACGTGACGCTCTACGGGCCGCCGGACGAGCCCGTCCTGGGCGGCGCGCTGATCCTCTCGCAGATGAAGTACACCGAGGACCTGGATCTGGAGCGGTCGCTGCTCGATTTCTCGCGGCGGCCCCCCACGCCGCGGGTGCTGAGCAAGTCCGCCATGCTCCTGCACTTCGATCTCGATGTGCACCTCTCCCGCGGCGTGCGGCTGGAGAACAACCTGGCGCGCACCGACCTCAAGGGAGACCTCAAGGTCACCGGCACCTCCCGCGCCGTCGGCCTGCTCGGGAGCGTCAACACCGTCCACGGCACCGCCAGCTTCCGCGGCAACGAGTTCCAGATCGAGCAGGGCGTCCTCACCTTCACCGACCGCCAGCGCATCCGGCCGAGCTTCGACTTCCAGGCCAGCACCCAGGTGAAGACCGCCGCCGTCGAGTACAAGGTCCACCTGCACGCTTTCGGCACTCCGGGCGAGCCGCACGTCTCGCTCAACTGCGAGCCCGCGCTCTCGGAAGCCGACCTGGGATTCCTGCTGACCTTTGGCTTCGTCTCCAGCGCCCTGCAGCAGAGCAACTTCTCGGCCGCAGACTCCGGCCTGGCCATCGGCATCGAGGCGCTCAACAAGGCCACCGGCTTCTCCGACGAGGTGCGCCGCTTCATCCCCAAGAACGCCATCCTCCGCGACCCCAGCATCGACTTCGCCAGCGACTTCTCCGCGGCCACCAACCGGCTGGAGCCGATGGCCCGTTTCCAGTCGCATCTGGTCAGCGACCGGCTCGACCTCAAGGTCCTGGAAGGCCTGACCACCAGGAGATATCGCGGCGTGGTCAGCTACCAGCTCTCCGACTCGTTCTCCAGCCGGCTACAGCTCGACAACGAGCACGTCACCTCCGGCGTCGGCACCGACTTCGGCATCGACCTGCACCTCAGGTGGGAGGGCGAGTAGGGTGTTCGCTCTCCTTTGTGCGCTCCTTGTCGCGCAGGCGACTGCGCAGGAGCCTCCTCGCGTCGGCGACATCGTCTACGAGGGGGCCGACGCCGAGTCGGTGCGGGCGCTGGTCGAGGTGCAGGTGGGCCAGACGCTGGACGCCCGCGACGTGCGCGATGCCGTGCGCGCGCTCCACGCCAGCGCGCGGTTCTCGCGCGTGGCCGCCTACCAGGAGCCCATGGCCGACGGCCGCGTGCGCCTGATCTTCGTGCTCACCAGCGTGGAAAAGCTGGTCTCGGTGGCCTTTCCCGGGCACCAGGCGCTGGCGGAGAGCATCCTGCACCAGACCGCGAACCTCCAGGTCAGCGCGGAGTTCCAGCCCGAGCAGGTGGGGCCGGCGGTGGAGGCGGTCCGCGCGGCCTACTTCCGCGTCGGGTTCCGCGCGGCCCAGGTGACGCCGGCGCGCAAGCCGGCGCCCGGCGGCGTGGCGCTGGAGCTGCGCATCGAGGAGGGACCGGCCACGCGCGTCGCCGCCGTCCGCTTCGAGGGCGATCCCGCCCTGGATCTCGACGAGCTTCACGCCGCCTTCCGCCTCGACCCCGGCGACGTCCTCAACCTCGGCGCGCTCGACGAAGGGCTGCGCAGCCTGCGCGAGCGTTACCGCAAGGCGGGTCGCCTGCGCGCCCGCGTGGACGCCGCCCGCATCGAGGAGGTGGCGCCTGCCCGGGCCCAGGTGATCGTGCCGGTGCAGGCGGGACCGCTGGTCCGCTTCCGCCTGCGCGGGAACCGCGCCTTCTCCGACGCGGTGCTGGCGTCGCGGCTGACGCTGGACTCGGAGGCGCCGATGGACGCGCAGGCCGCGCAGGAGCTCGCTGGCCGGCTGCGCAACTTCTACGTCTCCGCCGGCTTCCTCCGCGCCAAGGTGGCCGAGCGCGAGATGACGGGACGCGACGGTTCGGAGGACGTGGTCTTCAGCATCGACGAAGGGCCGCAGGTCCGCGTCGAACGCCTGGTCTTCAGCGGAAACAAGCACTTCGACAACGCCCAGCTCCGCGAGCGGGTGTTCTTGCTGCTCAACGACACCATCCAGCGCGATCCCTCCTCCGGCGCAGACCCGGCGGCCGTGGAGCGGATGGGGGTGATGGGTGAGCTGCACTCCTCGCACGCGCCACGGACGCGCGTCGATCCGGAGACCGTCTTCGAGCCGGTGGTCTACGCGCGGGCGCTCAAGCAGATCGAGGACCTTTACCGGTCGCAGGGCTATCTCTCGGTGCGGGCCGGGCCTCCGCGGCTGGTTCCGCTGGGCGGCGATCCCAACCGGCTGGAGGTGACCATTCCCGTCAAGGAGGGCGAGCAGGCGCTGGTGGGACGGCTGCTCATCGAAGGCGGCGGCGACGTCCCCGCCTCCGAGCTGGACTCTGCCATCGTGCTGCGCAGCGGGCAGCCCTTCAGCTACCTGCAGGCGGAAGAGGGCCGGTCGGCGCTGACGCAGATCTTCACCCGTCGCGGCCACCTCTACGCGCGGGTGGAAGACGAGGAGGATTTCCGGGACACGCCCGACGGCGGGTCGCGCGTGGACGTCCGCTACCGCATCCAGCCCGGACCGGTGGTGAGGGTGGGCTTCGTGGAGGTGGTGGGGCAGCGCCGCACGCTGGAAGGGCTGGTGCTCTCCTTGATCGGCCTGAAGCCCGGCGACGTGCTCACGCCGGAGGTGATCGATCGCGGGCAGCAGGCGCTGCTCAGCACCGGGCTCTTCTTCTCCGCCACGTTGACGCCGCGCAACCCGGAGGTGCCGGAGGGCGAAAAGACCCTTCAAGTGCAGCTGCGCGAGCGACCGACCCGCGACTTCCAGGCCAACCTGGGGTTCTCACTCGCCGACGGCCCGCGCGCCGGCGTGCAATGGACGCAGGGCAACATCCTGGGCCGCAACCTGACCTTCACCGCCCTGGCCAAGGCCAACTTCCCCTTCACGCGGTTTCCCTCGGTCCCGGGGGATTGCCCGCCGGCGGGCGTCACCGACGTCTCGCAGTGCGGGACGCGCATCAAGTACCCGGACGGCATCCCCCTCGAGCGCCTCATCGATCTCGGCATCTCGGCGCCGCGCCTCTATCCGTTCACCAACGTGCTGCGCGCCGGCCTCGATCTCATCCACGAGCGCGCCATCCGGCCCTCGTACGACCTGACCAAGTTCTCCGCGCAGGCCAGCATCGATCTGGCCCGCCGGCGCCCGGTGGTGGCGGGCATCGCCTACGAGGTCGGCTATCAGGAGTTGCAGCGCAACGCGCTCTCCATCGAGGACGTGCTCGGCGTCATCGACCAGCGCATCAGCCGCCTGCCGCAGGGGACGATGCTGTTCGGCTCGCTCCGGCCGGCCGTCACCGTCGATCTACGCGACGATCCGGCGCGGCCGCGTTCCGGTTTCGTGTTCCAGGTCTCCGGCGACTTCCTGCGCTCCTTCAAGGGCAGCGAGACGGAGGAGGTGGGACGGGTCCACGTCAACCTGCTCAAGCTGCAGGGGCTGGCTGCGGGATACGTGCCGCTCCCCCAGCAGGCCAGCCTGGTGCTGCAGGCGCGCGGAGGGCGCGTCTTCCAGCTCGACGATCGCTCGCTCACCCCGGGCGACCGGCGCTTCTACCTGGGCGGCGCCACCTCGCTGCGCGGGTTCCACGAGGACGCGCTGCAGCCGCAGGACCTGATCGACCAGCTGCACAACCAGGTGCGAGCCTGCCAGAGCACGCTCACCGGCGTGGCCTGCACCCCGCAGGCCCTGCTGCTGGCGTCCGGCGGCACCAGCGACGGCGGCGACGTCTTCATCGGGGTCGGCGCCGAGCTGCGGGTGCCGTTCAGCTCCAACTTCGAGCTGGCCTTCTTCTGGGACGCAGGCAACCTCTGGCGCACGACCCCCTACCAGTTCTTCCGGCACATCACCCTGCGGCATGCCATCGGCACCGGTCTGCGCTGGCTGACGCCCATCGGCCGCGTGGCCATCGACCTCGGCTTCAACCTCAACCCGGATTCCCTGCTCGGTGAGCCCCGCTACGCTCCCTACTTCTCGATCGACGCGATCTGAGCAGCGCTACTTGCCTGGCAACGGTCCCCAGGCGGGATCCGAGGCGCCGAGGTCTTCGTTGGTGATCTGGCGCTGGTTGGAGCCGTCGGGCTGGCTGAGCCAGAGCTGGCGCTTTCCGCTGCGGGTCGAGGAAAAGAGCAGGTAGCGGCCGTTGGGCGCCCAGGCCGGCTTCTCGTTGGTGCCCTGGTTCTGCGTCAGGCGGGTGACGCGGCCGCCGTCCACCGTGATGGTGTAGAGATCGAAGACGCGGTGCTCGTCGCGGCCGGAGAAGGCGATCAGGTCGCCCTTCGGGCTCCAGGCCGGCTCCTGGTTGTAGTTCCCCTGGAAGGTGAGGCGGCGCACGCCCGAGCCATCGGCGTTCATCACGTAGATCTGCGGGGTGCCGGCCCGCTCGGAGACGAAGGCGATGCGTTTGCCGTCGGGATTCCAGCTCGCCGAGATGTCGATGCCGCGGGAGTCGGTGATCCGCTTCGCGCCGCCGCCGTCGGCGCGGGCCAGGAAGACGTCGGTGTTGTCGTTGGCGGATCCGGAATAGACCAGCCGCCCGCCGTCGGGCGACCAGCTCGCGCCGGTGGCGAAGTCACCCGTCATCACCAGCGGCCGGATCTGGCGGGTGGCCACCTCCACGGCGTAGACGTGCGCGCCGCCGCCGTCGCGGAAGCTGGTGAAGGCCAGGGCGCTGCCGTCGTGCGACCAGGCCGGTAATAGATTTATGGAGGCGGTGGTCAGGGCCTGGGCGCCGAAGGCGTCCCAGTCGGCGGTGACGATCTGCTTGCCGTTCTCCGTCTCGCGCACCCAGGCGATGCGCGTCTGGAACACGCCCGGCTCGCGGGTGTAGAAACGCACCACGTCGTCGCCGAAGCGGTGGGCGGCCAGCCGCGGCGCCTGCCGCGGCGCCGTGTAGGTGCCGTGCAGGAGCTCCTGTCCGCGGGACGCGTCGTAGAGGCGCATGTCGCACTTCACCTCGGCCCCGGATACGTCGCAGCTGGCCTTGACCAGGGCCTGCGCGCCCACCGCCTGCCACTTGGAGAAGTCGACCTCGAGGAACCCCTCCTCGGGCGAGGCGAGGAACGAGGCCGGGTCGAGCAGCTTGAACAGCCCGCTGCGCTCGAAGTCCTGGGCCAGCACCGCCTCGACCGCGGTGCCGATCTCCTGCGCGCCGAGCGGCTTGGCGATGGCAAGGGGATAGGCCTGCACCCGCCCGCCGGAGAGATCGATCACCGGGCGATCGGCGGCGAGGAGCAACGAGGCGAGTAAGAGGATCATGGGCGGAAGTTCAGTACCACGCCGCTGTCCCGCAGCGAGCGCGCAAGGTCGGCCGGAGGCGGCGGCAGCTTCGTCTTCTGGATGGCCGTCTCCAGCGCCTGGTCGAAGAAGGTGTTGCCGGACTTCTTCTGGAACTCGTGCTTGAGGATGCGGCCGTCGCCGCCGATGAAGGCCACCACCGAGGCGGCGAGATAGAGCCGCTCGCGCTCCGAGATGACCGAGGGGACCACGTAGTTCTCGAGGATGGCGTCGTGCACGGCGGTGAAGTAGGCGTCGCCTTCCTCGGCGGTGGCGGCGGTGCCCTCGGCCGAGCCGGTGGTCGAACCCGCGCGCTCCGGATCGGGCGCCTCGCGGGGCTCGGGCGTGGTCTTGCCGGCGGCGTGGGCCAAGGCGCGCTCCATCAGTTCGCGCCGGGACGGCTCGGGCCTGGAGGGCGCCGGTGACGGCTTGAGCGACGGCGCCGTCTTTGCGGAAGCGCTGGCTGCCGGCGGCGGCGACTCCTTGCGCGGCAACAGGTGCGGGTCGCGCGGGCGTCCCAGCGCCACCATGTGCGCGATGATGGGCGTGCGCAGCGGCGGCGCATGGTCGAACAGCCGCGGCAGGATGAGCGCCGCGCCGAATACGGTCGCATGGAAGAGGACCGCCAGCACCAGCGCCGGACTGGCGGAGGTGCGCGAGCGCAGCGAGAGGACGCTCTTGTGGATGCCCTCGCTCAACGCCTCTGCAGCTCCTTGTCCGGCTCGGTGATCATCCCGAGCGACTCCACGCCCGCGCGCCGGGCCACAGCCATGATCTCGACCACCTGGCCGTAAGGGAGGGAGCGGTCCGCGTGGAGGTAGAGCTCCTTCTCCTTCTGGATGCGCGCGTTGCTGGCCAGCTTCGTCTCCAGCTGCGCCGGGGCGATCTCGGTCTTGTCCAGGAACACACGCCGGTCGCGGGTGATGGTGAGCACGAGCTTCTCCTCCGAGTGCTCCATCTGCTGCGCCGAGGCCCGCGGCAGGTCCACCTTCACGCCGCTCTGGATCAACGGCGCGGTGACCATGAAGATGATCAAGAGCACCAGCATGACGTCCACCAAGGGCGTCACGTTGATGTCGGTCATGGCGCGGCGGCCGGCGCCGCTGTCGCCTGCGAACGCCATCAGGCCGCCTTCTTGAAGATGTGCCGCTTGATGATGTTGAGGAAGTCGGCGCTGAAGTTGCGCATCTCGTTGTCGAGCACGCGGATGCGCGAGTTGAAGGCGTTGAAGGCCACCAATGCGGGGATGGCGGCGAAGAGGCCCACCGCGGTGGCGATCAGCGCCTCGGAGATGGGCCGCGCCACGGTGGCGAGGTTGGCGTTGCCCGCCGCGTAGATGTCGCGAAAGGCGCCCATGATTCCCCACACCGTTCCGAAGAGCCCGACGAAAGGCGCGGCGGCGGCGGTGGTGCCGAGGAAGGGGATCTGCTGCTCCAGGCCCGTGAGCTCGGCGTTGGCGGCGCGAGCCAGCGCGCGCTCCACGTTCTCGAAGCCGCCGAGCTGGTCGTGCATGGCCGCGTCCTCGCCGGCGGCGGGCTGCGCCTGCGTCACCTTGGACAGCTCCACGTACCCGGCGCGGAAGACCTGCGCCACGGGGCTGACCGGCATCTGCTCGGCTTCCCCGAAGATGGAGTCCAGGCGCTTGCTCCGCCAGAAGGTCTCCAGGAAGCGGACGCTCTCCGCCTGCGCCCTGCGCAGGTGCAGGAGCTTGCGGAAGATGATCGTCCAGCTGGCCAGCGAGGAGAGGACGAGGATCAGCAGCACGCCGGTGACCACCGGCCCGCCGTGGGTGACCATTTCCAGGTAGTTCAGGCTGCCGTTCATGGCGCGCGCGGTTGTCCCTCGTAGGCTGTGGGCTGTCAACGAAGGAACCGGCGACAAGGTGTGACCCTTCCGCACGCCCGGAGGTCTGAATGCCCGGAGGCGCGCAGACGTCTACCTGCCAAAGGAGAAGAGATGCGCCGCTTGCTGGTCCTGGGATTGTTGAGCATCGCCGCCGCGTGCGGCCCCTCGCGGGGAGAGCTGGTCGTCGACTGGACCTTCGAAGGACTCTCCTGCGCCGACGCCGGGGTGGCGACCATCTTCTTCTCGGTGGCGAACGAGACGGTTTCGCCCGACCACTTCGACTGCCTCGACAGCAGGGGCCAGCCCATCTCCGGCGTGGACCTGGGGAGCTACCTGGCCGGCGACTACCAGGTGACCGTCACGGGCGTGGACGCGGCAGGATTCACGACCCACGAGAGCACCCAGACGGTGCGCGTCGCCGCCGGGCGCCAGAACGAGTACGCCATCGACGCCGCCCAACTCCAAGTCACCACCGGCAGCGCCAACCTGACCTGGACGTTCGAGGGGAAGAGCTGCGCCGCGGCCGCCGTGGACAAGGTGCGCATCCTCGTCGATCCCAACCCCGATGGCACAGGCGGCACCGGCCTCGAGTTGCTGGACTGCAGCACGGCGGGAACCGACGGCGGCTCGGTCAGCTCGCTGGATCCAGGCACGCACACCTTCGCCATCATCGGCTTCCGCACCGTGAATGGCCGGCTCACCACCGTGTATCGCACGCACCACCCCGCTGCCGGTTTCATCGCGGTCGGCGCCGATACCAGCGTGGCGGTGAGCGCCGAATCCCTGCCGTGATAGACACCGCGGCGTGAATGCCGGCGCGCCCATCGGCGTGTTCGACAGCGGGGTGGGCGGGCTGACGGTGCTGCGGGCGCTGACGGCGCGCCTGCCTCGAGAGCACACCATCTACCTGGGCGACACCGCGCGCGTGCCCTACGGGACGCGCTCCGGCGAGGTGGTGACGCGCTACGCGCTGATGTCGGCGCGGCACCTCGCGGCGCGCGGGATCAAGCTCCTGGTGGTGGCGTGCAACACCGTCTCCGCGCACAGCCTGCC
>DASRTX010000304.1:0-20800 GCA_035655715.1 Myxococcales bacterium
GATGCAGCCAGCTGCGGAAATCAGGTGCCCTCGATCTCGTCCTCGGCCAGCCGGACCAGCTCGGACTCCACTCCCGCGGGATCGGTCCGCGGCGAACCGGGATTGCGGCGCAGCGCGAGCAGGTCGCGCTTCTCCTGCTCCTGCCGCGCCACCGCGAAGGCGAGGGAGACCACCGTGCACAGGTCGGCGTCGTCCCACGGCTTGCGGATGAAGCGGTAGACCTCGCTCTCGTTGATGGACCGCACCGGCACTTCCGGGTCGCGGTCGGCGGTCATCAAGATCCGGACCACCGCCGGGTGCCGGACCTGCACCAGCTTGAGGAGATCGATCCCGGAGAGCCCGGGCATGTTCTGATCGCTGAGGATCACCTGCACCGGAAGGCGCCGCAGGAGCAGCAGCCCTTCCTCTGCGGTGGCGACGCAGAGGACCGACCACCCGTGCTGCTCGAGCACGCGCTTGAGCGCAGCGCGCACGGCAGCTTCGTCGTCGACCACCAGGACGATCCCGTCGCGCATACCTCCTCCCGATAAGACCAGTGTACTCGCGGGCAGCGAGGCGCACCGAGGCGCGGATGTGGTCGCAAATCCTGCGAAGTGCGCGGCCGCGCGCGGCGCGTATACTGGCCTCTGTGACGCGGCTGTTCTCATCGCTGTCGATGGCGGCGGCGCTGCTGGCTGTCTCGTGCACGCCGAAGATGCTGGTCGGCGCGACCGCCACCACCAGCGCGGCGCTGGCCGCCTCGGCGGCGAACCGCGCTTCCGGCGGTTGCTGGGCGATGTGCACCAACGGCACCACCTGCAACCCGCGGACGGGACTCTGCGACGAGATTCCCTGCCGCGGCCTCTGCGGCGCCGGCGAGCATTGCGAGGCCACCTACGCCGAGAGCAAGTGCATGCCCGGCGCGCCCGGCGACGTCGCCGCGGCCGCTCTGGCGGCCGACAAGAGGAAGCTGCCGGTGGCCCCGCCGCAGCCGCCCAACCTGGGCGGTCCGCCGATCATCGTTCCGGCCGCGGAACAGAATCCACCCTCGAAGTAGCCCGTCCTCCGAGCAGACCCTCCCGTCGCCGCTCGGAGGTATGCTGGGCACATGCCGCAGATCGCGAGCCGCGTCTTCGAGCTGGGCACCGAGAGCGCCCTCGACGTGCTGGTCAAGGCGCGGGCGCTGGAGGCGCGCGGCCGCTCGGTCATCCATCTCGAGGTGGGCGAGCCGGACTTCCCCACGCCGCCGCACATCGTCGAGGCGGGCATCCGCGCGCTCCGGGACGGCAAGACCCGGTACGGCGCGGCCCCCGGGTCGCCCGCGCTGCGCGAGGCCATCTGCGATCACCTGCGCGAGAGCCGCGCCATCCAGGTGGGCATCGACCGCATCCTGGTCGCTCCCGGGGCCAAGCCCATCCTCTTCTACGGGCTGCTCGCCTGCGTCTCCCCGGGCGACGAGGTGTTGATCCCCGATCCCGGCTTTCCCATCTATGCCTCGATGGTCCGCTTCTGCGGCGGCGTGCCGGTGCCGGTGCCGCCGCGCCTCGCCGAGCGCCGCGCGCTGGACCTGGAAGCGCTCGAGCGCGCCATCACCCCCCGGACGCGGATGCTGGTGTTCAACTCGCCCTCCAATCCCACCGGCGCGGCGGTCTCCGACGAGGATCTGCGGACCCTCTCCCGCCTCTGCCAGCGGCACGACCTGTGGGTGATGAGCGACGAGATCTACCGCCGCATCAGCTACGGCGCGCAGCCGCCCTCCATCGCCGCCCTCCCCGGCATGGAGGAGCGCACCATCATCGTCGACGGGTTCTCCAAGTCGTATGCGATGACCGGCTGGCGGCTGGGCTGGGGTCTGTTTCCCGCGGCGCTGTCCGAGCACGCGGTGCGGCTGATGATCAACTCCAACACCTGTACGGCCTCGTTCGTCCAGGAGGCGGGCATCGCCGCGCTGCGCGGCCCCCAGGAAGTGGTCGCCGCCATGACCGCCGAGTTCCGGCGCCGGCGCGACGCCATCGTCGGACTGTTGCAGGCCATCCCCGGCGTGCGCTGCCACCTGCCCGACGGCGCCTTCTATGCCTTTCCCGACGTCCGCGGCGTGCCCATCCCGGCCGGCGAGTTGGCGGAGCGCCTGCTCCAGGAAGAGGGCGTCGCGCTCCTCGACGGGCGCGGATTCGGCGAGGGCGGCTCGGGCCACCTGCGGCTTTCCTTCGCCGCTTCGCTGGAGAACCTCTCCGAGGCGGCCGCGCGGATGGGGCGGCTGGTCGCGCGGCTGTGAAAGGGTCCGGATGCGGGCGCTGATCCTGGTGGACATCCAGAACGACTTCCTGCCCGGCGGCGCGCTGGCGGTGCCGCGCGGCGACGAGGTGGTCGCGGTGGCCAATCGGGCGCAGGAGAAGTTCCGCCTGGTCGCCGCGACGCAGGACTGGCACCCCAAAGGCCACGGCAGCTTCGCCTCACAGTACCCCGGCCGCGCCCCCGGAGAGCAGTGGCATCTGGCAGGGCTGCCCCAGGTCCTCTGGCCCGACCACTGCGTGCAGGGTTCGCGCGGGGCGGCCTTCGCTCCCGGGCTGGAGATGAACCGCGTCGAGGCCATCTTCCGCAAAGGCACCGATCCGGCCATCGACAGCTACAGCGGCTTCTTCGACAACGGCCACCGCAAGTCCACCGGCCTGGGCGACTGGCTGCGGGGCCGCGGCGTCACCGAGGTGCACGTGCTGGGCCTCGCCACCGACTACTGCGTGAAGTTCACCGCGCTCGACGCGCGGGGGCTCGACTTCCGCACTTTCGTCTGGCTCGACGGGAGCCGGGGAGTGGAGCTGCGCGAAGGCGACGTGGACCGCGCCGTCGCCGAGTTGCGCGCGGCAGGGGTGCAGGTGATCCAGGGCACCACACCGGCTCCTTGAATCCCAGCCCCGCCGCGGGCGACGCTCGGCCGGATGCGATCCTGCCCCAAGTGCAAGACGGCCACGCTGGCTCCACTCGCAGACAGGCCGTCGTCCAATCCCGAGGTCGTGCCGCCCTCCCGCTGTACCCGGTGCCATGGCGTCTGGATGCCGCACGAGGCCGTGGCGCGGCATCTCGCCCCTTCCCCAGCGGAGATGGAGCAGCCCGTCGCCGCGAGCGACGCGCTGTCGGGCTTCTGCCCGGGCTGCCGCGGGCTCCTGGTGCGCGCGCGGGTGGACGGGCCGCAGCCCTTCCATCTCGACCGCTGCCCGGTGTGCGCCGGCATCTGGTTCGACGCCGGTGAATGGGCGCGCGTGGCCAGCACGGAATGGCTGAACCACCTGGACGACCTGTGGGACCCGGTCTGGCGGCGCCGCGTGCGCGAGCAGCGCGCGCACGAGCGGCATGTGGAAGAAGTGGAGCGCGCCCTGGGGGCCGATACGCTCCGGCAGTTGCGTGCCGCCATCGACGCGCTCCGCGAGCACCCCATGCGCGCGCTGGGGCTCTCCTTCCTCATCGAAGAGCTCCGCGGCCCACACTAGTCATCCGGCTTCGACCTGATTTTCTTCAATCGAAGTGGGCGTTCAGGATGGGCAGGAGCTTGAGGCCGGAAGGGTTGTTGCCCGCCCAGTTGATCAGGCCGACCTGCACGCCGTGGAGGCTGGGCGTGTAGTTGAAGACGCCGATGGCGAGGCCATGCTGCTCGCCGCGGATGCGGTTGAAGGCGCTCACCGACACGCCGGTGATGCTGCCCTGCGGATCGAGATCGAAGTAGGCGGGCGCCAGCACCACGCCGGTCACGTCCTGGCTGCCCGCCGCCAGCGCCACGATGGCTCCTCGCACGCGCGGAGCCCCGACGCCCAGCCCCGCCAGCGCTGCTCCGCGGATGGTACCGCCGGAGCCCACGCCCAACCCGCCCACCGCCAGCCCATCCAGATCGCCGCCGGTGCCCACGCCCAGGCCGCCTATCGCGACTCCGTGGATGCCGCCGCCGCTGCCGACACCCAGCCCGCCGACCGCCAAGCCGCGGATGGTCCCCCCGCTGCCGACGCCCAGCCCGCCCAGCGCGATTCCGTCGATGTCGCCTCCGGTGCCGACCCCCAGCCCGCCCGCGAAAATCCCGCGCAGCGCTCCGCCCGACCCGATGCCAAGCACGCCGAGGCCCACTCCGTCGAAGTCCTGGGCGACGCCCAGTCCGAATCCCAGGCCGGCGCCGTGGATGGTGCCGGCGCCCGTGAGCGGCAGGCCGAGCGCGAGGCCGTCCACCCTCCCCGTGGCCGGCTCGGCGGGGGTCCAGAGGGTCAGGTTGACCCCGCGCACCGTGTACGGCGCGACGTCGCGGAAGTTGAGGCGCAGGCCGTTGACGCTCCGGGAATTGCCGATGCCGACACCGAAGTCGTGGACGGTCAGGTCCAGGCTCCACGGCTGGGACTGCTCCGGTTGCTGGTCGGGCGGCGGCGGCTCCTGCGCGCGCGCGGCGAGGCCCAGACCCAGAGCCAGCGCGAGAGAGGCCGTCGGCCGGCGGGGCCAGAGCACGCGAGGGATACGGGGCGCGCCCCAGAGGTATTTCGCCGATGTCCACTGCCCGACATTGCGGTCAAAACCCGCCTGATCTTGCACACATCGGTCTACATCGTCCAATCGAGGACCGAAGGGGGGAACCATGGGCGGGATGAAGGGACGCGGAGCGATCCTCCTCGTCGGGGCGGCGGCCGCAATGGCTTGCACCTCGACGAAGATGGTCCAGCGCCAAGGCTGCTGGGTGAAGCAGACGGAGCGGACGCTGGGCGGCAGCAGCGAGGAGCTGGGCTTCTGCACCAAACCGGCGCCGGAATGGGCGCAGGACCGGCTCGCGCGCCTGGTCCAGGAGTGCATCGCGCAGTCGGACTACAGATGGGAGAACCGGGCGCTCCTGGCGTGGTCGCGCAACCAGCCGATTCCGCCGCCCGAATCCGACGAATCGATCGCCAAGATCTGCATGAGCCAGGCCTCCGCCGCACTCGGGATGGAGGTGGAGAACGGCGCGCTCAAGTCGCGGCTGGCGGAGATGAGCCACGATCGCGACGCGCTGACGGCGGTGACCGACCAGGACCGCGCCCACTTGCAAGAGAGCAGCGACAAGATGGTGGCCGCTCTGGGTGAGGCCGCCAAGAAGCCCGCGCCCAGCGCCACTGCAACCGCCACCAGCACGGGGACGGCCAAGACCGAGAGCGACCTGCGCAGCGCGCCGCAGCCGGGCCAGGGCGCACCGGTGGTCGTCACCGCTCCGGCCGCACCGGTGGTCGTCACCGCTCCGGCCATGCCGGTGGCCCCGGTCGCGACCTGCCCTGCCGGCAAGGTCCAGGGCCGCAAGCTCGCGTCGGGAAAGACGCCGGCCTGTGCGCCGGCGCCCGATGCGGAGCAGGAGAAGCCCGCTGCCGCGAAGGCCAATCCGGAGACGGTGATGCGCTGAGTTTCGGGGACACCTTACGGAAGGTTACGTATGGTGTCCCCGAAACTCGTCTAGAGCGGCAGCGCGACGGAACCTCTCCCTCCGCCGCGCCCGGTCCCGCGTGGACGACCGCGCCCGGCAACGCGCAGCGGCAACTACCCCGCCCGAGAAGAGCGCCGAAGACCCCTGCCCGGCCCCTTGCCTGCTCACCCGCTGGGCCATGTACCCATGCTTCAAATCCGAAACAGGGGGAATTTTACATGCGGTTCGATGACCAAAATGGTGGCTGGGCTCCCGCGCACGATCGGGAGGTCCGTCTGCACAGCTCGCTCGGCCTCGTCGTCGGCCTCGCGCTGATGGCGATCTCCGCCGGAGCGCTGTTCATGTTGCCCAAGAACCAGTCGCAGCCGCGCCACGCCGTGGCGGCCGCAATTCCGTAGCAGGGGAGAGTCATGAAGTCGTTGACCATCGCCGTCGCCGCGTTGATCGCCTGCGCCGGCTGCAAGCAGTCGCCGAAGCCCACCGCCACCGTCACCGTAGGGCAGCTGATCGATCGCACCGGTTCGATCGCCACGCCCAGCTGGTCCGACTCCATCCGCCTCGCCATCGGCACCGCCAACTCCGCGCTCAAGCAGTCCGGGCACGCGGAGCTGCGGTTCGCGCTCGCCGAGGCCAACTCCGGCAACACCCCCGACATGTCGCGCGCCGGCGCCCTCCAACTGGTGAAGAAGGACGGCGCCAGGGTCCTCATCACCGACTCCAGCCAGGACGACATCGCCGTCGCCGGCCTGGCCTACGACGGGGACCCCTCCCACGACCTCGCGGTCCCGGTGGTGTGCATGGCCTGCACCTCGACGGGCATCAACAACCCCGCCGCCGTCGACGCCGACGCGGTGAAGCAGGCGGCGATGCGCAACGCCAAGGGCTGGAACTTCCGCACCACCATGAGCGACAAGTACCAGGCCCGGCTGCTGGCGCACATGCTCCTCTCCTCCAAGGGCGCCGACGGCCACCTCAAGCTGGGCATCTACGCCAGCGACGATCCCTACGGGCACGGCTTCTCCGACTCGCTCAAGGCCAACGTGCTGAGCCTGGAGCCGCAGGCCTCCATCGAGCAGGTCTTCCATGACGTCAAGGCCGTCCCCGCCGACTACGACTGGGGCGCCGACGTCGCCCGCCTGACCGACAAGCGCAACGAGAGCACCGGCAAGACAGACCGGGCCCCCGACGCGGTGGTGGTGATCTCCTTCCCCAAGTTCGAGATCAACTTCACCCGCGCCTGGCTGGACTCGCACAGCAAGGCGCGCCTCATCCACACCCACAACTTCCGCGCGGCCCGGGTCCTCGAAGTGCTCGCCTCCGCCGTGGAAGGCCAGGAAGGCACCTCGCAGGCGGTGCTCGGCGACGGCGCCTCCGCCCGCGTCTTCAGCGACGACATGAAGGCGCTCACCGGCCAGCTCCCCGCCTTCCGCGACGCCGCTGCGTACGACGCCGCCATGTCGGTGATGCTGGCCACCGTGCACGCGGTCAAGCGCAACAAGCTCGAGGACCCGAGCTTGGTGACCGGCGAGATGATCCGCGACTCGATGCGGGCCATCAACGATCCCAACGGCGAGCCCGTGGACGCAGGGACCATGGGCTTCGCCCGCGCGGTGCAGCTCATCCACCAAGGCAAGAGCATCAACTACCAGGGCGCCAGCGGCCCCTGCGACTTCGACGAGCACGGCGACGTGGTGGCGCAGCTGGCGCGCTTCCACGTGCAGGGCGGCCAGTTCGCGGACGCGGAGAAGTACGACTGCGTGCGCGACCGCGAGTGCCCGCCGGTGCACCAGTTCGGCAGCAAGTAGGCAACAGCACCTCGCGTTGCCAACCTGCGCCACGCCCGCTACCGTCGGGGGCGTGGCGCAGGAGCTTCGAGGTTCACGCGGCGACCCGTCGGCCAGCCTCCTCTCCGCCGAGATCCGGCACCCGCTGCAGATCTTCTTCTCCCCCCGCAGCGTGGCGGTGATCGGCGCCAGCGAGCGCGAGGGCAGCGTCGGCCGGACCCTGCTCTGGAACCTGGTCACCAATCCCTTCGGGGGAACGGTCTATCCGGTCAATGCCAGGCGCACGAGCGTGCTGGGGATCAAGTGCTACCCCGACGTCGGCGCGGTGCCCGAGCGCGCCGATCTGGCCGTGGTGGTCACGCCGGCGGAGACGGTGCCGGGCGTGATCCGCGAGTGCGCTGCCGCGGGCATCGGCGGGGCCATCGTGATCTCCGCCGGGTTCAAGGAGATCGGCGAGCGCGGGGTGCAGCTGGAGCAGGAGACGCTGGAGATCGCGCGCGCTGCCGGCATGCGGCTTCTCGGCCCCAACTGCCTGGGCGTGATGAGCCCGCTCTCCGGGCTCAACGCCACCTTCGCCGGCGCCATGGCGCGCAAGGGCAACGTCGCCTTCCTCAGCCAGAGCGGGGCGCTGCAGACCGCCATCCTCGACTGGAGCCTGCAAGAGAACGTGGGCTTCTCCGCCTTCGTCTCGCTGGGGTCGATGCTCGACGTGGGCTGGGGCGACCTGATCGACCATCTCGACACCGACGGCTCCACCCGCAGCATCCTCATCTACATGGAGTCGGTGGGCGACGCGCGCGCCTTCCTCTCCGCCGCGCGGGAGGTGGCGCTGCGCAAGCCCATCATCGTGCTCAAGGGCGGCCGCACCGCCCAGGCCGCGCAGGCCGCCGCCTCCCACACCGGCACGCTGTCCGGCAGCGACGAGGTGCTCACCGCCGCCTTCCGCCGCAGCGGCGTGCTGCGGGTGGACTCCATCGCCGACCTCTTCTACATGGCCGACGCGCTCGCCAAGCAGCCGCGCCCGCGCGGGCGCAGGCTCTCCGTCGTCACCAACGCAGGCGGGCCGGCGGTGCTGGCCACCGACGCGTTGATTGCCGGCGGCGGCGAGCTGGCGCAGCTCTCCGCCTCTGCCCTGGAGAAGCTGGACGCCCTCTTGCCGGCGCAGTGGAGCCACGCCAACCCCATCGACGTGCTGGGCGACGCGGGGCCGGAGCGCTACGCCAGGATCCTGGAAGTCGCCGGCGACGAGAAGGACAGCGACGGGCTCCTCGTCATCCTCACACCACAGGACATGACGGCGCCGACCGCCACCGCCGAGCGGCTCGCGCCCTACGCGCACCGCCGCGCCGAGAAGCCCGTGCTGGCGAGCTGGATGGGCGGCCTCACCGTGGCGGCGGGCCGGCAACTGCTCTCCGACGCGGGCATTCCCACCTTCCGCTTTCCGGACACCGCGGTGCGGATCTTCAACTACATGTGGCAGTACACGTACAACCTGCGCGGGCTGTACGAGACTCCTTCGCTCCTGGACGAAGCCGCCGGCGCGCACGAGCGCGCGCGGGAGATCCTCGACGCCGCCCAGTCGGAGGGACGCACCCTGCTCTCCGAGCTGGAGTCGAAGCAGGTGCTGGAGGCGTACGGCATCCCCGCGGTGGAGACGCAGCTGGCAGCGAGCGCGCAGGAGGCTGCCGCCGCGGCCGATCGGCTGGGTTACCCGGTGGTGGCGAAGCTCCATTCCCGCACGGTCACGCACAAGAGCGACGTCGGCGGGGTGAAGCTCGACCTGCGCTCGGCCGCCGCGGTCCGGCAGGCCTTCGAGGAGATCCGCGCCGCAGTGCCCGGAAGCGACTTCGAGGGCGTCACCCTGCAGCCGATGGTGCGCTCCCCAGGGTACGAGCTGATCGTCGGCAGCAGCATCGACCCGCAGTTCGGTCCGGTGCTGCTCTTCGGGGCGGGTGGCATCCTGGTGGAGGTGTTCAAGGACCGCTCGCTGGCCTTGCCACCGCTCAACACCACCCTGGCGCGGCGGATGATGGAGCAGACGCGCATCCACTCCGTGCTGCGCGGGGTGCGCGGCCGCAAGCCGGTGGACACCGGCGCGCTGGAGAAGCTGCTGGTGCGGTTCAGCCAGCTGGTGGTGGAGCAGCGCGCCATCCGCGAGATCGACATCAACCCGCTCCTCGCCTCCTCCGACGGGCTGGTCGCCCTGGACGCGCGCGTGGTGCTCCACCGCAAGGACGATCGGCCGCCGCCGCTCGCCATCTGCCCCTACCCGCTGCGCTTCGTGGGGAAGGCCCGGCTGAAGGGGGGCGCGGAGGTGGACATCCGCCCCATCCGTCCCGAGGACGAGCCGCGGATGGTGGAGTTCCACAAGACGCTTTCCGACGAGAGCGTCTACTACCGCTACGCGGGCATGCTGAAGCTGGACATGCGGGTGGCGCACGAGCGCCTCGCCCGGCTCTGCTTCATCGACTACGACCGGGAGATGGCGCTGGTCGCCGAGCGCGAAGGCTCGCTGATGGCGGTGGCGCGGCTGATGCGCCTTCCGGGCACGCGCGATGGCGAGTTCGCGCTGCTGGTCTCCGACGCGCAGCAGGGCCTGGGCCTGGGGCGCGCTTTGCTTTCGCGCCTGTTCGAGGTGGGCCGCGACTGGAAGCTCGAGCGCATCGTCGCCACCATCCTGCCGGGCAACGTACCCATGCGGCGCGTCTGCGAGCACCTGGGCTTTGTCTTCAGCGGCGAGACCGACGCGGTGAAGGTGCTCTAGAGCAGGGCTTGCAGGTGCGCAGCCGCGCACCGGCCCAGCACGTCCAGGTCGTAGCCACCCTCGAGCAGGGAGACGATGCGCCCGCGCGCGAACTGCGTTCCCAGCGACTGGATCTTCTGCGTCGCCCAGGAGTAGTCGGCCTCGACCAGGCGGAGGAAGGCCATGCCGTCGTCGCGATGCGCGTCGAAGCCGGCGGAGACGAAGAGCATCTCGGGGCGGAAGCGCTCCAGCGCGGGGACCCATTCCTCCATCACCGCCGCGCGGAACTCGCGGCTGCCCGCTCCTGCCTCGAGCGGCACGTTCACCATCCGCTCCGAGCGCCCCTCGACGCCGCTGCCCGGGTAGAACGGGTGCTCGAAGATGGAGACCATCATCAGGCGCTGGTCGTCGCGGAAGATGTCCTCGGTGCCGTTGCCGTGGTGCACGTCGAAGTCGACGACGGCCACCCGCTGGAGGCCGTGCTGCGCCAGCGCGTGCGCCGCCGCCACCGCCACGTTGTTGAAGAAGCAGAAGCCCATCGCCCGCGCGCGCTCGGCGTGATGGCCGGGCGGTCGCACCGCGCAGAAGGCTGCGTTGGCCTGGCCCGCCATCACCAGATCGGTAGCCAGCACGCCGGCTCCCGCCGCCCGCAGGGCCGCGCGCAGCGTGTGCGGGTTCATGGCGGTGTCGGGATCCAGCTCGACCAGGCCGCTTTCCGGAGCGATGCGCTCCAGCGCGTCGACGTACTCCGCGTCGTGCACGCGAAGCAGCTGCTCGCGCGTCGCCAGCGGCGCCTCGTACCGCTGGACGACCGCCTCCAGCCGTGAGGCGATGAGCCGGTCGTCGATGGCGGCGAGCCGCTCGGGACGCTCGGGATGGCCGGGCGTCATCTCGTGCAGCAGGCACTCCGGATGCGAGATGAAGGCCAGGGCCACCGGGCTACCGGGCGACGGCGGGCACCGCGGCGGTCTGCTGCTCGGCCACCGTCTTCAGGGAGGCGAGGCCGCGCTCGAAGTCTCCGCCCACCATCTTGTCCATGTCCATGACCATGCAGAACGCCTTGCCGATGAAGTCGTTGTCGCCTTCCATCGTCCAGGTGACTTGTGTGGCGGCGGCCTCGGGGGCGAGCAGGAAGGTGGTGACACTGACGGACGCCATGGGCTTGAGGAATTCCAGCCGGATGGCGACCGCCTCCGGCCGCGCATCGGTCAGGGTCATCCGGCCTTCGCCGACCTTGTCGTTGCCCTTCCAGGCGTAGCTGGCGCCAGCAAGCCCGTCGGGGCCGGAGAAGACCTTCTGCATGCCGGGGTCGAGCTTCTCCCACGGCGACCAGGCCTCCCAGCGATGGAAGTCGACCAGCTGGGCGTAGACGGCGGGGGCCGGCGCCTTGATGCTGGCCGAGCGGACGATGCGGTAGTGCGAGGGCCGGGTCGCCACCACGACGGCCAGCACGACGAGGAGCGCGACGACGGCGAGGCCGATCTTCTTCAGCATGGCGTCCCCTTTTCGCGCGCAGTCTCGCCCGAAACGGCGGCGAGGCGCCAGCAGACCGCGGCGCACGGGTTGAAACCATCCCGCGCGCCGTGCCACTTCCTTTGGCAAAGGAGGGGTCCATGTCCCCCACGTCCGCCGCTTTTCTCGGGATTTCGCTGCTTTCCGCCTCTGTCGCCGCCGCCACCCAGGAGCAGGCGGTCGGCGAGTTCTCCTCCGTCCAGATCTCCTCCGGCATCCACGCGACCGTCGAGATCGGGCCGCGCAGGCCGGTGCGCATCGAGGCCGACGACCAGGTGCTGCAGGCAGTGGAGCTGCGTGTCGAAGGCGACGAGCTCCACGTCGGGTTCAGGCCCGGCACGCGCTGGACCGGCGAGCACCGGGTGCAGGTGACCATCCAGACGCCGCAGCTGCGGGCGGTGGGCGGGAGCGGCGGGTCGGAAGTGCGCGCTTCCTTCAACCGCGGCAGCGACGCGGAGATCTCCGCCAGCGGCGGCAGCGTCATGAACGTGCGCGGCGTGGACGCGGCGCGGCTGGGCGTCCACGGCTCGGGCGGCTCGGTGATCAACCTCTCCGGCAGCGCCGACAGCCTCTCGCTCCACCTCTCCGGCGGATCCGAGCTGCACGGCCGCGATCTCTCGGTCAAGGACATCGACGTGCAGGGCAGCGGCGGATCGCAGGGCGAGCTGCGCGCGGACGGGCGCGTCCGCGGCTCGCTCTCGGGCGGCTCCGGCCTGCACATCCGCGGCAGGGCGACCACCCGCGTCGCCACCTCCGGCGGCTCGGAGGTCAACGTCCAGGATTGACCGGTGTACGCCGCCCGCGCAGGTTTGCCGACGGCGGCGCCGATCGCCTCCTTCGCCGCAGCTGCTGGCCCCTCTCCGCACATCCGGACCGCGCTCGCCGTGGGCTAGGATGCCGCGCGGGAGGATGCACATGACCCACACGACGCTGCTTGCGATGTTGGTTCTCGTGTCCGCCGCCGTTCGCGCCGAAGAGGTGAAGCCCGCCGACGCCGCGGCACCGGCCGCCAAGGCCGAAGCGACACCCGCCGCGCCCGAAGCGAAGCCCGCCGCGATGGAGCCCGCTGCCGCGAAGCCCGCGGAGGCTCGCCCCCACGTGGATGCGGCGCTGACCTTCCTCAAGGGGCTGACGCACACCAGCCGGCCCGGCGAGGAGGGCGACATGGCCTGGGAGGCCGCGCGCACCAACGCCGCCCAGTCGGTGACGATGAAGGTGGCAGGCAAGGACATTGTGCTGGATCTGGCTGGCCACAAGTCGGACGCGCGCCTGGTGCGCTTCCAGAAGGTCTCGACGCTCCGGGACGGCGCCGCCGTGAAGGGCGTGACGCTGGAGAACGTGGAGATGAAGATCGGCGCCGACGCCCACTCGGGGAAGGCGACCGTGCGGATGGAGGAGAAGGACGGGAAGTGGCTGGTGACCGCGTTGGAAGTCGAGTAGCGGTCGTCTGACAGCCATTGCAGTTCGCAACGCGAACCCGACCCGGGTTCGCGTTTGCGTTTCCGGGCAGGACCTTGGTCTGGATCTTCCGCCGCCGGCTGCACCATGCCCGCCACTGGCCGCGCCCGAAGCGCATGCAGCCGCACGGCAAGCCCGGTCCGCCGCTTCGTCGGAAGCTTGAGGACTGCGCGGGGTACGTTTTCCCGCATCGCCCCGCTTTCCGGGGCCGCCGGGAGGACATCATGTCGAAAGCGTCTGCAGCCGGAGCACTGCTGGCCCTCGCAGCGTGCGCGGGACCCAACCGGCACATGGACCGGACGGTGCGGGTCGTGGATTACACGGAGCGGGAGGGAACCGTCGTCGGAACCGTGGAGACCGTCTATCCCGACGACTCCCTGAACTGCGGGATGGAGATGCAGACCGGGACCCACATCTCCAAGCGCCTCTGCCGCTTCAACGTCGAGAACGCCTTCTTGCGGCAGCGCACCCAGGACATGCTGCACGCGATGCATGCGCCGAACGTGTCTGGGAACATGCGCGAGAGCGACCGCGGATACGTGGAGGGCCGCTAGGCCTTTGGGGATGCCTCACCGCCCTTCGCGGTGGGGCTCCTCCTTGACGCGAACCGCCGCGCCGTCCTTCACCTCCGGCCCCAGGCTCAGCGCCACCAATTCCCCTCCCCGCAGCCCGTCCAGGACCTCGACGTTCGAGCCGTCGTCCACTCCCAGCCGGACGCGCTGGAAGTGCACCTTGCCCTCCTCGACCAGGGCGACGAAGAGCTGTCCGCCCTGGCCGATCAGCGCGTCGGTCGGCAAGAGCGGGCGCGGCTGTCCGTGCAGCGACAGCGTGGTCTGGACGAAGGCGCCGGGATAGAGACCGGCCGGGGGATTGGGCAGATCGATCTCGCAGAGCATGGTGCGCGACCGCGCGTCCAGCGCTTGCGCGATGCGCGAGATGCGCGCCTCGAAGGGAGCCTGATCGGGAGAGCTCGCGATGCGGACCAGGTCGCCCGGCCGCACGCGCGCCGCGTCGTCCTGGCCGAGCTGCAGCGCGACGCGCAGCTTGTCCAGCTGCGCCAGGTCCACCAGCGGCTGCGCCGAGGCGGTGCCGCCGGTGGCGGCCGGCAGCAGCGCGCCGGGGTCGGCGTAGCGGGCGGTCACGGTGCCGTCGAAGGGAGCCCGCAGGATCTCGTATCCCTTCTGGACCTCGGCCCTGGTGAGCGCGGCCCGCGCTACCTTGACCGCCTCCTCCGCCGCCTCGCGGTCCTGCACCGAGACGCGGCCCGAGGGCGAAAGGCGCAGGGTGCGCTGCAGCTGCTGCTTGCGGAAGGTCAGCTCGGCGTGGGCGGAGGCGACTTGCTGGTCCTGATCCGGCGACTCCAGCACCGCCAGCACCTGGCCCTTGCGGACGCGCTCGCCCTTGTCGACGAGCACCTCCTTCACGTACCCGCTCACCTTGGCGTAGAGGGTCGCGCGCTGCTCGGCCCGCACCTCGGCGGGAAGCGAGACCACGCGCTCGGCCGACGCCAGCGGCACGCGGACCGCCTGCACCATCGGGCCCTCCGCCAGCTCTTTCTGCAGCGCCTCCGACTGCCGCGCCTGCGCCGTGCGCTCCCGCGCGAAGAGCGCGACCGTGCCTGCAGCGGCGGCGATCACCGCGACGATGCTGCTCGCCGCCACCAGGCGGCTCTTCTTCTCCATCGCGTCAGGCATGTGCGGCCTCTGAGGCCCCTTGGCTCTCGCGCGCGAACTGCTCGTCGAGCTGGTGCGCCGTGGGCGGCGCCTTGCGCAGGAGCGTGTAGACGGTCGGTACGATGAACAGCGTGACGAAGGTGGCGACGAGCAGCCCGCCGATGACGGCGCGCCCGAGCGGCGCATTCTGCTCGCCGCCCTCGCCGAGCGCCAGCGCCATGGGCACCATGCCCAGCAGCATGGCCAATGCCGTCATCAGCACCGGCCGCAGGCGCGTCTTGCCCGCCTCGATGGCCGCCTCGATCACGCCCTTGCCGCTCTCGACGCGCACCCCGTTGGCCGCGCTCACCAGGAGGATCGAGTTGGAGGTGGCGATGCCCACCGCCATGATCGCTCCCATGAACGATTCGACGTTGAGGGTGGTGCCGGTCACCGCCAGCATCCAGAGGATGCCGATGAGCGCGCCCGGCACCGCCACCAGGATGATGAACGGGTCGACGAACGACTGGAAGAGGACCACCAGCAACAGGTAGACGAGCGCGATGGCCAGGACCAGCCCAACGCCCAACCGGCCGAAGGCGGCGAACATGCTCTCGCTCTGGCCGCGCACGCTGATGCGGGTGGCCTTGGGAAGCTTGCCCAGCGAGGAGATGGCCTTCTCGATGTCGCGGGTCACCCCGCCCAGGTCCCGGCCGGTCGCGCTCGCCTGCACGTCCACCACCCGCTGCACGGAGACGTGGTTGATCATCGACAGGTCGGTGGCGGGCCGCAGCTCGGCCACCGCGCCCAGGTAGGACGCGCCGGCCGCGGGCAGCTCGCCGGGCGTCGGCACCGACGACGACACCAGCGAGACGCCGCGCCCCAGGGGCGTGCCGAGGAGCGAGGGCACCGAGTCCACCTGGCGGATGGGCGTCTGCACCACCACCGGGTAGTTCACGTTGTTCCTGGGGTTGATCCAGAACGACGGCGCCACCAGCGACGAGGAGCTGAGTGTGACGAGGAGATTGTTGGCCACGTCCCGCTCGGTGATGCCGATCTGCGCGGCCCGCGCCCGGTCCACGTCGATCCGCAGCGCCGGGTAGGCCAATACCTGGGGAATGCGCACGTCGGTGGCGCCGGGGATGGCCTTGATCTTCTGCGAGAGCTCCCGCGCCACCTGGTAGCTGGCTTCCACGTCGGGGCCGTCGATCTGCACGTCGATGGGAGCGGTGAGTCCGAAGTTGAGCACCTGGGAGACGATGTCGGCGGGCTGGAAGTAGAAGGAGCAGCCGGGGAACTCGTCGGGCAGGTCGCGGCGGATCTTCTCCATGTACCGCTCGGTGGGCGCGTGCTTCTTCTTCAGCGCCACCAGCACGTCGGCATCCTGCGACCCGGTGTTGTCGGTCTGCACGAAGGCCATGTTGTAGGAGATGGGGATGCCGATCATCGAGTTGATGGTGGCCAGCTGTCCGGCCGGTACCACGTCGCGGATCCGCTGCTCGAGCCGTGAGACGAGCCGCTCCGTTTCCTCCAGCCGCGTGCCGATGGGTGCGCGGAAGTGCAGCCGCATCTGCCCGGCGTCCACCGCGGGGAAGAAGTCCAGGCCCACCACGAAGGGCAGCGCCGCGCTGAACGCCAGCACCACCGCGCCGCAGACCAGCACCAGCCCGCGGTGCTGCAGCACCGACGAAAGCGTCCGCCCGTAGGCTTCCTGGAAGCGGGCGAAGAGGCGGTCGCGCCAGCGGTTGAAGCGCGCGCCCAGGCCGTCGCCCTCGGGATGCAGCGCCTCCTTCTCGAGAAGGATTCGCGCCAGCGTGGGGACCAGCGTCCGGGAGAGCAGGTACGAGGCCATCATCGAGATGACCACGCCCAGCGCCAGCGGCGTGAAGAGGAAACGCGCGGGCCCTTCCAGGAGCACCACCGGGAAGAAGACCACGCAGATGGTCAGCGTGGCCGCCAGCGCCGGCACCGCGATCTGGTGCGCGCCGTCGAGGATGGCCACGGTGAGCGGCTTGCCCATGTGGCGGTTGCGGTGGATGTTCTCCACCTCCACCGTGGCGTCGTCCACCAACATACCGATGGCCAGCGCCAGGCCGCCCATGGTCATGAGGTTCAGCGACTGGCCAGAGAGGAAGAGCCCGCAGAGGCCCACCAGGATGGCCAGCGGGATGGAGGTCATCACCAGCGTTGCGCCGCGCCAGCTGCCGAGGAAGAAGAGGATCATCAGCGAGACCAATACCGAGGCGAGCACCGCCTCGTGGAGCACGTTCTCGATGGCGGCGCGCACGAAGACCGACTGGTCGAAGTCGATCTTCAACTCCATCCCCGGCGGCGCGGCGGCCTGGATGATGGGAAGCTGATCGCGCGTGCTGTCGACTACCGCCAGCGTGGAGGCGTCAGCCTTCTTGAGGATGGCCAGGTAGGTGGCGCGACGGCCGTCGACGTGGACCACGTTCTCCTGCACGGCGTATCCGTCGCGGACCCGGGCCACGTCGCCGAGCAGCACCGTGGCCCCGTCCACCGCCTTGATGGGCAGCTGGTTGAAGCCTTGCACCGTGTCGGGGCTGGAGTTGAGCTGCACGTCGTACCGGGTCTTCCCGATCTGGGCGCTGCCGGCCGGGACCAGCACGTTGCTGCCCAGGACGGCCTGCACCACGTCGTTGGGGGAGAGGCCCTTGCCCGCCACCTTGGCGGGGTCGATGTCCACCATGATCTGCCGGCTCTTGCCGCCGAAGGGCGCCGGCGTGGCGAGCCCGGGGATGGTGAAGAGCCGCAGGCGGATGAAGTTGAGGCCGTAGTCGAAGAGCTCCTGCTCGGAGAGCGTCTTCGAGCTGATGGTCATCTGCGCGACGGGGACGTTGGAGGCGTTGTAGCGGATGATGACCGGCGGCGAGATGCCCGGCGGCATGATGCGGCTGGCGGTCAAGGAGACCGAGACGATCTGCGCGATGGCGCCGCCGATGTCGCTGCCGGGCTCGAAGTAGACCTTGAGGATGCCCAGGCTGCTCATCGACTCGGAGTCGATGCGGCTGATGCCGCTCACCGTGGTGGACATGGCGCGCTCGCTGATGAAGACGACGCGCCGTTCCATGTCCTCGGCGGAGAGGCCGGGATAGTTCCAGACGACGATCACCACCGGGATGTCGATGGCGGGCAGGATGTCGGTCTTCATCCGGCTGGTGGAGAGCACGCCGAAGATGGCGATCAGCGAACAGAGGACCGCGATGGTGTAGGGACGGCGAAGCGCGAGGCGGACGATCCACATGGAAGTTTGTTTCCGATGCCGCAGCCGGCTGCGGGGTGCTCGCTCGATAGCCCGGAAGTGAACGGCAACGAAGCAGACATGCGGCTGGAGTTCCGGCCGCTTGCTGCCATGGTCCCCTCGGCGGTACGAATGTCCTTGCCCATGGCGCAGGAACGCGTTCCCCGTCCCAGCCTCATCACCAGCTTCCTGGTCTGGAACGCGATGGGCCTGTTCGGGCTCACGCAGTCGATGGTGATCCGCGCGAGCTCCGGACAGCCGCGGCTCCCGCTCAACGCCGCCTTCCTCTTGATGGAGAGCTGCTGGATCTGGATCGTCTTCACGCCGGTGATCTGGTGGCTGTCGGAGCGGTTCCCCTTCGACGAACGGCGGCTTCGCGCAGCGCTGGTGCACGCCGCCGCTGCGCTCGCGCTGCTCCTTCTCGAGGCGTCGCTCAACGTCTACGTGCTGATCCCGTTCCTCGAGCTCCCTCCGCGCTCGTTGACGGGCAACGCCGCCGGCCTCTTTTTCGTCGACATGATGGCCTACGCCGGCATCGTGGCGATCGAGCACAGCCGGCGCTACTTCTGGCGCGCCTCGCGCCTCCAGGCGGATCTGCGGCAGGCGAGGCTGCAGGCGCTGGAGGCGCAGCTGCGGCCGCACTTCCTCTTCAACGCCCTGAACACCATCTCCTCCCTGGTGCGAGCGGGCCAGGAGCAGGGGGCGATCCGCGCCGTGGCTGCGCTCGGCGACGTGCTGCGGGGCGCGCTCCGACAGACGGAGGCGGAGGTGGCGCTGCGCGACGAGCTGCTGCTGGCCGAGCGCTATCTCGACCTCGAGCGCGCCCGCTTCGGCGACTCGCTCAGCTTCACCGTCGATGCGGAGCCGGAGACGGCCACCGTCAAGGTCCCCTCGCTTCTTCTCCAGCCCCTGGTCGAGAACGCGCTCAAGCACGGCCGGGATGCAGACGGCCGCGCGCACATCGCCATCCGCGCACACCGATCGGGAAGCGACCTTCGCATCGAGGTGCGCGACACCGGCAGCGGCCCGTCGCCCGAGGCGCACGACGGCATCGGTCTCTCCAACACGCGCGCGCGGCTCCACCACCTCTACGGGGATCGCGGCAGCCTGGAGCTGCTCGCCGCCCAGGGCGGCGGCGCGCTCGCGGTGGTGCAGTTGCCGTTCCGCCCCCCCGCCGGACATGTCTGAGAAGCTGCGCGTCGCGGTCGTCGAGGACGAGCCGCCGGCGCGGCTCGGCCTGCGGGCACTCCTGCTCAAGGACCGTGACGTAGACCTGGTCGCCGAGTGCGGCACCGTCGAGCAGGCGGCGGCCGAGCTGCAGAGGACGCCGGTCGATCTCCTCTTCCTCGACGTGCAGCTGGCGCGCCGCAATGGGTTCGAGCTGCTGGCCGTGCTGGGCACGCACAGGCCACCCGCGGTGGTGTTCGTCACCGCCAGCGATCACCACGCCATCAAGGCGTTCGACGTCGAGGCGGTCGACTACCTGCTCAAGCCTTTCGACGACCAGCGCTTCGCGCAGGCGCTGGCGCGGGCCAAGGAGCGGGTGCGCCACCGTCGCGCGCAGGAGCTGGCGCAGGAGCTGGCGGCAACACTCACCCCGGAGGTGGCGGCGCCGGTGCCGCCGCGGACGCTGCTGCTCAAGGACGGCGCGCGCTCGATGTTCCTGCGCGAGGACGAGATCGACTGGATCCAGGCGCAGGACTACTACGTGGAGATCCACGTCGCCGGCGTGGCCCACCTGCACCGCGAGACGCTGCGCGAGCTGGAGGCGCGGCTGGACCCCAAGCGGTTCGTGCGCATCCACCGCTCGGCCATCGTGCGGGTGGATTGCATCCGTGAGCTGCAGGCGCTGCCTTCGGGCGATGCCGCCGTGGTGCTGCGCGACGGCACCGAGCTGCGCGTCTCGCGCAGCCGCCGCGACGCCATCCGCGCCGTGCTCGGGATGTAGGGAGCCGAAGGCCGGAGCATTGGAGGAGGGCGCCGACGGGTCGGCGGCCGGGCGGAGGCCGAAGGCCGGAGCATTGGTTGGACAGCCCGGCGCCGCCGGCTGCGGCGCGGCTGCCGTTCCCGGCATCGGTTCCGCACCTGGCTGCATGCCTGGTGCGCGGGCGCAAGCTCGCGGGTGAGGATGAGATACGAGGCGAATCCCGTCCCCTCAACCAGCTTCCCGGGCGGGATTCGGGCGGCGGTGGCCGTCCAAGCCCAGGACGGTCGCCGCCGTTTATCTCTCGCGCATCCGGGCCAGGACCAGCGCGGCGGCGGCGGCGTCTTCGGCGGCGATGCCCACCGATTTGTAGACGGTGACCTGCGCTGCGCTGGCGCGCCCCGCTCGCGTGCCGGAGAGCAGCTCGCCCAGCTCCACCGCCTCGGCGGCCGCGATCTCGCGCAGCTCGTTGGCCCCGGCGGGCGGCGGCGCGAAGGCCGAGGCGCGCGCTTCCACCGCCAGAAGCGCGCCCTGCACCGTGTCCAGCTCGCTGCCGGCAGGATTCAGCCCCACCGAGTTGAGGTGGGCACCGGGCCGCAGCCAGGAAAGCCGCACCACGGGCTCCTTGGCGTGGGTGGTGGCGCAGACCACGTCGGCCCCGCGGACCGCCTCCTCGATGGTAGCGGCGCGGCCGCCGATGCGCGCGGCGAGACCGGCTGCCTTCTGCGGATCGCGGCCCGCGATCAGCACTTCGCGGAAGGGGCGGACGAGGCGCACGTAGCGGGCGTGCGATTCGGCCTGCACCCCGGTCCCGACGATGGCCAGCACCTGCGCGTCCTCGCGCGCGAGCAGGCGCGTGGCCAGCGCGGAGGCGGCGGCGGTGCGCTGGGCGGTGATCTCCTCGCCGTCGAGCAGCGCCACCGGCGCGCCGGTGCGCGGGTCGAACACCGCCACCAGCGCCTGGTGCGTGGGCAGCTCGCGGTTGCGAGCGAAGACCGAGACCAGCTTGGCCGCGAGCACGTCGAGCGACGGGACAAAGGCGACCATGGCGCCGAGGACGCCTTCCGGCG
>DASRTX010000305.1:0-2490 GCA_035655715.1 Myxococcales bacterium
CACGGCGCCCAGCGAGCCGGACATTCCCGCCAGGGCGAAGGCCATTGCCGCCTCCCGGACGCCGAGCCCCGCAGGCGCGATGATCACCACCATGCCGACCAGCCAAGACAACGACATGCCCGCCAGCACCCGTGCGGAGCCCGCCACGCCCAGCGATGGATCGAGGACGCGCGCGAGCAAGGCGCCACCCGACCCGTACACCACCCATACTGCGCAATACCCTGCGATCGTCAGCACCCACGCCCGTCTGGACACGCTCGCCGCGTCGAGGCGGATGCCGAATCGCGCGCCGATGCGCGTCACGAGCCGGAGGCGTTCGTGCAGGGGAACGATTGCGATCAGCGCCAGCGCACCAAGCAGCGAGACGCCAGCGATGGGCAGGGGCAAGCCGCCGGCGAGCGAGGCAAGCGCCCCCACCAGCGCGCCCGAGGCGAACGCCGCCACGATGGTGAGCACGTTCGTCCGCAGCGAGGCCTGTGGTGGCACGCCGCGGCGATCGAGCAAGAACATCTGCCAGGCATATCCCCAGACCTTGCCGGGAAGGTATTTGCCTACCGCGCTGACGTTGAGCACGGCGAAGGTGTCGGACAGGGACAACGCTCCGGACTGCCCGGGCACGGTGCGGAGCAGGCGATGCCAGATGAACGTCTCCATCACCTGGCTGGCAGCGAAGAACACCGCCGCCGCGAACAGCGCCCAGACAGGAATCTGCCACAGGCGCACGCCCAGCTGGGCGGCGCCGACGTGCAGCTGCGAGGCCATGAACCAGAGCGAGGCGGCCGCGACCACAAGTCCGGCGATCCAGCGAACGGTGGCCTTCACGTCAGCCCAGCGCCGAGCCCACGCCGGCGGCAATCTGGGAGACGTCGTCCGCAGTCAACCTGGCATGCAGGGGCAGCGTCACCACCCGCCGCGCATATTCCTCGGTGATGGGCAACGAGACCTCCCCCAGCTTCCGGTAATGCGAAAACTGGTGGATGGGGCCGTAATGGATGCTGGACTGGATGCCCTGCTCGCGCAGACGGGTCATGAAGGCGAGCCGATCGACGCCTTCCGGGAGCAACACCGGCATGAGGTGATGCGCGCCCGGAGCGGGCTCTGCCGCGAACGGCAGCTGGAGTCGTTTCGGCAGGAGCTCGCGATAGGCCCGCACCGCCTCGGCGCGCCTGCGGTTGTTCGCGTCCAGCTTCGCCAGCTGGACGGCGGCGACCGCGGCGGTCAGCTCCGGCATGCGGAAATTGAAGCCCATGTCCACCACGTCGTAGGTGAACGCATGGCCCTTGAACCGATCCCACGACAGCGTGGTCATGCCATGCGATCGCCGCAGCTTCATCTGCTCGAACATCTTCTCGTCGTCGGTGACCACCGCGCCGCCCTCGCCGGCGGCCAGGTTCTTGTTGGCGAAGAAGCTGTAGCATCCGATGGCGCCGATGGCGCCGCAGGCGCGTTCCCGGTGCTTGCTGCCGATCGCGTGCGCAGCGTCCTCGACGACCGGCAAGCGGTGTCTGCGCGCCACCTCGAGGATGGCGTCCATGTCGCAGGGATGACCCCCATAGTGCATGACCACCAACGCCTTGGTTCGCGCGGTGATCCGGCTCTCCACGTCGCGCGCCGAGATCAAGGGACGCTGCAGCGACTCGATCTCCGCGAACACAGGCTTGCCCTCCACGTAGAGCACGGCGTTCGCGGTGGCGACGAAGCTGAGCGACGGGACGATGACCTCGTCGCCTGGGCCGATGCCCAGGGCCAGCATGGCCAGATGCAGCGCGGTCGTGCAGTTCGACGTCGCCAGCGCATACCTGGCGCCCGTGTACGCTTTCAGTTGCTGCTCGAACTCGGACGTCCGCGGTCCCATCGAAAGCCAGCCGGAGCGGATGACCGCCAGCACGGCCTGCTCCTCGGCCGCGTCGAACGAGACGTCGCTGAGCATGTAGCGCCATTGCGACTGCGTCACGTGAGCCTCACAGGTTGTAGATGCTGTCCTTGTAGGCGCCGAGGTTCCGCCGCAGCCACTCCGCGGTGAGCGCGAGCCCCTCGTCCAGCGAGAAGCGCGGGGCCCAGCCCAGCACGGCCCGCGCCCTGGAGTTGTCCGAGCAGAGCCGTTCCACCTCACTGGCCGCCGGCCGCTTGCGCTGATCCTCGCTGACGATCGACAACTCCATGCCCAGGACCGATCCGATCCGGCGCACCAGGTCGCCGACGCTGATCTCCCGTCCCACGCCCAGGTTGAGAACATGTCCGATCGCTTCCGGCACCTCGGCGACGCGAAGGAAGCCCTCCACGGTGTCCTTCACGTAGGTGAAATCGCGGGTGGTGTGGGTCGAGCCCACGCGGATGTCGCGCCTTCCGGCCAGCGCCTGCGCCATGATGGTGGGGATCACCGCGCGCGCCGACTGCCGCGGGCCGTAGGTGTTGAAGGGCCGCAGGATGGTGACGGGGAGATTGAAAGAGCGATGAAAGCTGTCGGCGAGCTGGTCCGCGCCGATCTTG
>DASRTX010000306.1:0-5742 GCA_035655715.1 Myxococcales bacterium
GTCCCCGGCGCGTTCCAGGACGCCACCAGCCAGTTGCTCAACATGAAGCAGAAGGGCGCCGACTACGCGTACATCAACGTCACCACCACAGGCGTCTCGACCATCCTGCGCGACGCGCGCAAGCTCGGCCTCGCCACCAAGTTCGGCTCCAACCCCTATGGGTTCGGCGAGACGCTGCCGCAGATCGCCAAGGAGGCGGCGGAAGGCGTCACCGGCCTGATGGTCGACGTCCCCTTCGGCCAGAACGTCCCCGGCATGAAGCGGCTGGAGGACTTCCACCACAAGAACCACCCCGGCGACAGCCACGACACCTTCTACGTGCGCGGCTGGACCTACGTGATGGTGTGGAGCGAGGCGCTCAAGCGGGCCGACAAGGCCGGCCAGCTCACCGGCGAGGGTGTCAAGGCGGCGATGGAGACGCTCAAGGACTTCGACCTGGGCGGCCTCACCAACCCGGTCTCCTACTCCAGTAGCGACCACCGGCCCACCACCAAGGTGAACATCTACCAGATCAAGAAGGGCAAGCTGGCGCCGGCCAAGACGTACGAGCTGGAGCGCAAGCCGGAGTGGCTGGGGCTGTAGGGACCGCGCATGCTCCGGCTGGCCAACGTCGAGGTCGTCTACGACGACGTGATCCTGGTGCTGAAGGGGCTTTCCCTTCACGTGCCGCAGGGAAAGATCGTCGCCCTGCTGGGGAGCAACGGCGCGGGAAAGAGCACCACGCTCAAGGCCATCTCCGGCCTCTTGCGCGCCGAGGATGGCCAGGTGACCGACGGCGCCATCGAGCTCGACGGCCAGCGCATCGACGAGCTTCCGCCGGAGCAGATCGTCCGCCGGGGAATCTTCCAGGTGATGGAAGGGCGCCGCGTGTTCGAGGACCTGACCGTGGACGAGAACCTCACCATGGGCGGGTACACGCGGCGCGACTTCGCGGCGCTGCGACGCGACCGGGACCTCTGCTTCGATTACTTTCCCAGGCTCAGGGAGCGCCGCAAGCAGATCGCCGGCTATCTCTCCGGCGGCGAGCAGCAGATGCTGGCCATCAGCCGCGCGCTGATGGCCAGGCCGCGGCTGATCCTCCTCGACGAGCCCTCGCTGGGGCTGGCGCCTTTGTTGGTAGGGGAGATCTTCCGCATCATCCAGAAGATCAACCAGGAGGAGAAGACCACCATGCTCCTGGTCGAGCAGAACGCCAACGTGGCGCTCTCCATCGCGCATTACGGGTACATCATGGAGAGCGGCCGCATCGTGCTGGACGGCGACACGGCCAGGCTGACCAGCAACGAGGACGTGCGCGAGTTCTACATGGGCGGCGAGAAGAAGAGCTACAAGGCGGTCAAGTCGTACCGGCGCCGCAAGAGGTGGCTGTCATGAGGGCCGGCAGCATCCTGGATCCAGCGCTGGAGCAGGCGAGCGAGACGCAGCGCGCCCAGCGCCAGCGTCAGCGCCTGATGGAGACGGTGGCGCACGCGCGCGCGCACTCGCCCTGGTTCCGGCGCACGCTGCCGGCGCAGGTCGATCGGCTGGAGCAGATCCCCATCACCCGCAAGGACGATCTGCCGGCGCTGCAGGAAAAGGAGCTTCCCTTCGGCGGCCTCCTGGGGGTCGAGATCGGCCGGCTACAGCGGATCTTCGCCTCTCCGGGCCCCATCTTCGATCCGCAGGGCGCGGGCGAGGACTTCTGGCGCTTTCGCATGGCCTTCGCCGCGGCGGGCTTCCGCAAAGGCGACGTGGTGATCAACTCGGGTTCCTATCACCTGACCCCGCTGGGGTTCATGCTCGACAACGCCGCCCGCAGCCTGGGCTGTGTGGTGATCCCCGCCGGCGTGGGACAGACCGATCTGCAAGTGCGGGTGGCGGCGGGAACTCGCGCCACCGGCTACCTGGGGACGCCCAGCTTCCTCTACACGCTGCTCAAGCGCGGGCGCGAGTTGGGAACGCCGCTCTCCATCGAAGTGGCCTTCGTGACTGCGGAGATGCTGCCGGAGTCGCTGCGCGCCGAGTTGGAGCGAGACTTCGGCGTCCGCGTCCTGCAGGGGTACGGCACGGCCGACCTGGGGCTGCTCGCGTACGAGTGCACCGAGAAGCAGGGCATGCACCTGCACCCCGACTGCATCGTCGAAGTGCTCGATCTGGAGACGGGAGCGATGGCGGCGCCCGGACAGCCCGGACAGATCGTCTGCACCATCTTCGAGGAGGCCTATCCGCTCCTGCGCTTCGCCACCGGCGACATCGGCGCCATGTCACCCTCGCTCCCCTGCGCCTGCGGCCGCACGGCTCCCAAGCTCGCGGGCCTGCTCGGGCGCGTCGGAGACGCGGTGAAGGTGAAGGGGATGTTCATCCGCGGCGGCGAGATCGAGAAAGCGCTCAAGGCGTTCCCCGGCATCGGCCGCTTCCAGGCCATCGTCACCCGCGACCAGCACCAGGACCACCTCGAGTACGTGCTGGAGTTGCTGCCCGGAGCGGCCGTCGACGTGGCGCTGGTGGCGGACGCGCTGCGCGAGGCGGTCAAGGTTCGCGGCGAGGTGCGCGCAGGTCCCGTCCCCGAGAACGCAAAGCGCATCGACGACCGGCGCGTCTGGAAATGACCGCCCTCGCCTTCGACGACGCGGGCAGCGGGCCGGGGGTCCTGCTCCTCCACGGATTCCCCACCACGCGCCGGCTGTGGAAGGACGTGGCGCCGCGGCTCCTGGAAGCCGGCCTGCGTGTCGTCGCACCGGATCTGATCGGGTATGGCGACTCGCCGGACCTTCCCGATTGCGGCATGGCGGCGCAGGTGCCGTCGCTGCTGGAGCTGCTCGATCACCTGGGCCTCCAGCAGGTCTTCGTCGCGGCCCACGACGTCGGCACCGCCGCGGCCCAGCTCCTCGCTGTCGCAGCGCCGCGGCGCGTGCGCAAGCTGGTGCTGATGGACGGCGTGTACGAGACGGAGTGGGCGATGGGGGCGATCGAGAGCATCCGTTCCTGGGACCCGACGCAGGCAGCCCGTCTCCAGCCCGTGCTGGCGCGGCGCCTGCGATCCATCCGGGATCTCCTGTCCGCCTACGCCGGCGAGAAGGGCGGGCGGCGGCTCATCCACGCGGCCCGCTGCCTGGATCCGCGCGAGACCTTTGGGATCACCGCCAGGTTGCGCGCCGCGGCCGTCCCGGTGCGGCTGATCTGGGGAACCGAGGACGACTTCCTGCCTGCCGCCACGGTGGCAGAGCCGCTCGCGCGCGAGCTGGGGGCGGAGCTGCGGCTGCTTCCCGGGGGGCACTTCGTGCCGCTCGACAATCCCGAGGCCGTGGCGCGCGAGCTGATCGCCTACGCGTGATGCCCGCGACCGCGGCCACCGCGCCGGCGGCGGCGCTTGCGGGGTCCGGCGGCGCGGCCAGTGCGGTCGTCCTCGCGCGGCACCTGCGAGAAGTCCTGCGCGCCAAAGGTCTGCTGCCATTTGGCCAGCTGCTCGTGGCCCTGACCGGTGGCAGCAACAGACAGCTCGAAAACCGCCAGCGCCTCGGGGAAGTAGCTCTGCCGCGCGAAGGCCTGCGGCGAGGACCTGCGCCGCCGCCGCTCGCCGCTCAGGATGGGCTGCGCCAGGAGCACCATGCGCGCGCGCTCGGCGATGCGCCGGGGCAGCCGGGCCGTGCGCACCATCTCGGCGAGGACGATCTCCGGCGCCACCACGTCCTGTGGCAGGCTCCAGGGCTGCACGTCGCCGCCCACCGAGAAGCTGGGGACGCCGCCCAGCCGCTCGTCGTGCAGCTCGGTCTCCTCCACCAGCGCGCCCTCGGGCAGCGGCGCCTGGGCGGGATCGTCCGGCGCGGCCTCCTCCTCGTCCTCCGATTCCGACGACTCCTCCAGCGCGGCCAGCTCGCGGTCCAGCTCGTCGTCCTCCGCGGGCGCCGCCTCCTGCTTCTGCTGCGACACCTTGGGGATGGGACCGCGCAGCGCGGGATCGCGCGGCAGCGGCGCCAGCAGCGTGGCCAGCAGCACGGCGTCGGAAGGGATCTCGCCCACCCGCACGTGCGCGTCCAGCGCGGTGAGCGCGCGCAGGTGGCGCTCGGCCTCCTCGGGTCCGCGGCTCTCGAGATACGCCGCCACCGGCGGCAGCAGGATCTTCAGCGCGCCCACCTCACGGAGCAGCTCGAAGCATCGGCGCGACGCCCCGGAGCGGACCAGCTTGAGCACCTCTTCCAGCACCCGCGGTGGCGCGCAGCGCGGAATCTCGTGCACGTGCGCCCGCATCGCCCGCAGCGTCTCCCCTTCCAGATCGAAGGCGCACTTGGCCGCGAAGCGGATGGCGCGCAGGATCCGGACCGGATCCTCGCGCATGCGCACGTCCGGGTTGCCGATGGTGCGCACCAGGCGGGCGCGGAGGTCGTCCCGTCCGCCGACGTAGTCGATCACCCGGCCTTCGGTGACGTCGTAGAAGAGCCCGTTGATGGTGAAGTCGCGGCGACGGGCGTCCTCCTCGGCGTTGCCGAAGACGTTGTCGTGCCGGATGAGCAGATCGGTGGGCAGGTCCTGGAGCTCGTCCAGCGGGTTGGCCCGGAAGGTGGAGACCTCGATGATCTTGCCGGTGTAGAAGACGTGCGCGAGGCGGAAGCGGCGCCCGATCAGCCGGGAGTTGCGGAACGTCTCCTTGACTTGATGCGGATGCGCGCTGGTGGCGACGTCGAAATCCTTGGGGCGGATGCCGAGCAGGAGGTCGCGCACGCATCCGCCCACCAGGTAGGCCTGATGGTCGGCGCGGCGCAGGCGGCGCACCACCTTGACTGCGTCGGGGTCGAGCAGCTTCTCCGCGATCTCGGGCGGCGCCGAGGCGCTCGGTTCTTCTCTGTGCGCTTCTGTCGACAATCTGGCCCGCTACGTAGACTGAACCGGCCGTAGCGTCAATGTGAAGCGGCGGTTGGCCGACCGCTAGCTCTCAAAGCTGGGGCTATCCCGGAGGCCAGCTCATGCGCCGGCCCCCCATGACGTGGACGTGGATGTGGAACACCAGTTGGTTGGCGTCCGCGCCGGTATTGACCACCGCCCGCCAGCCCGACTTGTCGAGTCCCTGCTCCTTGGCGACCTGGCGAGCGAGCGCGAATACCGGCGCCATCACCTTGCCGTCGCCCACCTCGTCGAGCGAGCGCACGTGCTGCCTGGGAATGACCAGGATATGGGTCGGCGCCGCTGGGTTGATGTCGGGAAAGGCGATGGCGCCCTCGTTCTCGCCTACCTTCTTCGCCGGGATCTGCCCCGCCACGATCTTGCAGAAGATGCAGTCTTCCATCGCGCACCTCAGAAGAGCTTCTTCGAATCCAGGAGCAGCGTCACCGGGCCCTCGTTGACGATGCGGACCTGCATGGTGGCGCGGAACACGCCCTCGCCCACCTGCACGCCCCTGCCGCGCACAATCTCGCAGAACTTCGCGTAGAGCGGCTGGGCCAGCTCCGGCCGCGCCGCGTCGATGAACCCCGGCCGCGTCCCCTTGCGAGCGTCGCCAAAGAGCGTGAACTGCGAAATGGCCAGCACCCCGCCGCCCACGTCCAGCACCGACCGGTTCATCTTTCCCTGCTCGTCCTCGAAGATGCGCAGATCGCAGACCTTGTCCGCCATCCACTTCGCATCTTCCTCGGAGTCGTTGACCCCGACCCCGAGCAGGACACAAAGCCCGCACCCCACGGCTCCGGTGACTCTTCCCTCGACAGTCACGGACGCCTCGGAGACCCGCTGCACCGCCGCACGCACGCCGCACCCCATACCAAACCTTGG